>NZ_QWKI01000086.1 GCF_009911645.1 Pseudoflavonifractor sp. 60 | reverse complement strand
TCACCTGCCTTTCTTTGATATCTTTCTTCCCGCCGCTTGCTCAAGGCGGCATTTGATATATGCCCTTATGGGCGCACATAAAGCTCGACCATCGAATTGCTGACGGGAGTGCCGGTGGCGAAGGTCACGCCCCTGCCGCCTGTCAGCTCGTCCAGATAGCGGCATTTGCCAAACATATCACTGGATTTTTGCGCTTCGGTTTGAGCGATACCGGCTACATTCCGCATTTTTGTATGTAAAAAGAGGTTTTTGTAATAATGCGCCTCATCTACAAACAGACGGTCGATGCCCAATTCCTCAAAGGTAACAGTGTCGTCCTTCTTCTTGTCGGTGAGCTTTTTCAGCTTCGCTTCCAGGTCTTTCCGCGTTCCCTCCATCTGCTTGATGGTCCAGTTTTCTTCCTTCTGCGCCTTGGCCTCCGCGATAGCGTCCATGATCTCACCGATCTGGTCCTCGATCACCTGCGCCTGCCGTTCCGGGGAGAGGGGGATCATCTCGAATTGAGAATGGCCGATGATAACGGCGTCATAGTCCCCGGTGGCGATGCGGGCACAGAACTTCTTGCGGTTCTTAGGCTTAAAGTCTTTCTTGGTAGCTACCAGCACCTTGGCGCCGGGATAAAGGGTCAGGAAATCGCTGCCCCATTGCTCCGTCAAGTGGTTGGGCACGACAAAGAGCGATTTCTGGCAGAGGCCCAGCCGTTTGCTCTCCATAGCGGCGGCGGTCATTTCAAAGGTCTTGCCAGCGCCGACACAGTGGGCCAAGAGGGAATTGCCGCCATAGAGCATCCGCGCTACGGCATTGCGCTGGTGGGGTTCCAGCTTGTACTCCGGGTTCATCCCGGCAAAGGTGATGTGGCCGCCGTCATACTCACGGGGCCGCTTAGAGTTAAAGAGGCGGTTATAGGTGGCGCACAAGTCGGCGCGCCGCTCCGGGTCTTTGAAAATCCAGTCCCGGAACGCTTGGTCGATAGCCTCCGCTTTCTGCTGGGCGATTGTGGTGTGTTTGGAATTAAGAATACGCTTCCCTTCGGCGTCCTCGTCATAAACCCGCGTGTCCCGCTGGTTCAAAAGATTCTCAAAAATGACATAGGCGTTTCTGCGCTTGGTGCCGTAGGTAGCACGGATACGGGCGTTGTCCCGCCTGTCCTCGCTCTTGCCCTTCACATTCCATTCGCCCGTAATTTTATTGTAGATAACGTCTATTTTGCCGTCCCGCAGATATTCCGGCGTCTGGAGCAGTTCAAAGATAAATTCACGGTAATACTCCGGCTTGACCCACGGTGCGCCAATGCGCACACTGATCTCGGCGGCGGTCAGGTCCTTGGGCTGCACCTGCTGCAGTGCCTCCACATTGACTGCGAACTCAGGGTACTTCTCAGCGGCGGCGCGGGCCTTGGCCAGCTTCATACGGACATCGCCGGACAGGTATTCGTCCGCCGTCTGCCAGCCCTTGTACCAATCTGTGCCCCCCGCCTCCATATCGAAGGGGCCGGTGGCCGGGTCCTTGAAAATGACCCCTTTCAAATCCTCCACGATCTGCGGGATTTTTTCACCGCCGTCCATGAGAGACGCCATAAAGCCCAAATCCACGCAGGCCCGCTCCCCAATAGATACCGCCAGAGCCTCCACCGCCGTGTCCACACTGGTCACGGCCTCATGGTGCTGGATGGTGCGCCTGGTGAACATATCCGCCTTTTGCTTAAAATTGCCTTCATCATCCAGCACTTCCAGAGAGCAGAGCAAGGGATAGGAGGAATCTTGGTTGAATGCCAGCCGGTTCCCGGCGCTGTTCAGGATGCCGTATTTCTTGGTGTAGACATCATAGAGGCGGTTAAGGCTGGCCTGTTCCGCCTTGATCTCGGCATCGGACGCGCCTTTCAACTGTAGATCAATGAGTTTCCGGGCGCTGTCCCGAATACTGATCATCCCTTTGACACGGGCGGTCGGGACCTTGCCCAGCTCCACTGGGACCATGCGGGAGTTCTCCCGGAAGTAGATTTTTCCCTTGGACACCGTATAGCTGAAATTGCGTACATTCGGGTCTGCCGGGATGCTCTCGACCGCTTTGCCGTCCTCCTGTTCAGGCGCGTCCATGTCCAGCAGTGCCTGGTCAGGTGGGGCGATATGGGCAACAGCCCCGGCAAGCTGTTCCGCCAGATCAGCACCCTCAATGGGATAACAGGCGGTTTCCGTGTCGTTGCCATACAGACTTTTGCCGAGGGCCATCGTGCCCAGCACCATCTCCGGGTGCTGAAGGTAATACTGGTTAAGGGGTACGCCGTCCGCAGTCAGGCCGCTTTCCACCCATTCCGGCATTTTTTCCGGTACAGTGGCCCGTTTTTGAAAAAACAGGATATCACTGGTGACTTCGGTTCCGGCGTTGGCCTTGAAAGTGTTGTTGGGCAGGCGAATCGCGCCCAGGAGGTTGGCTTTTTGCGCCAAGGCTTCCCGCGCCTTGCTGTTTTTCTTGTCCATGGTGCCCTTTGAGGTAATGACCGCCATGATACCACCGGGGCGCAGCTTATCCAGTGTTTTCATCAGGAAATAATCGTGTATCTGGAGATTGTGCCGGTTATAACGGCGGTCATGCACTTTGTATGAGCCGAAAGGCACGTTGCCCACGGCGAGGTCAAAGAAATCATCCGGGTGGTCGGTGTTTTCAAAGCCGTCTACGGTAATATTGGCCTTTTGATAAAGCTGTCTTGCGATCCTGCCCGTCAAACTGTCCAACTCCACGCCGTACAGATTTGCGCCAGAAAGATTTTCCGGCAGAAGTCCGAAAAAGTTCCCGATACCGCAGGACGGCTCCAGCACATTCCCCGGCTGAAAGCCCATCCGCTGCACAGCATCGTAAATGGCCTTGATAACGCGGGGGCTGGTATAGTGGGCGTTCAGCGTAGTCGCTCTGGCGGCAGCATACTCGTCCGGGGTGAGAAGCGACTGCAATTCCTCAAACTCCTTGGCCCATGCTTTGTTGTTTTCGTCAAACGCTTGGGGCAGACTGCCCCAGCCGACATAGCGGGACAGTATCTCCTGTTCCTCTGGGGTAGCCAAACGGCCATCCGCCTCGATCTGCTTCAAGGTACGGATAGCCGCTGCATTATTTTGATATTTGGTTTTCTGTCCGCCAGTACCCAGGCCCTCGTCAGTGATGTGGAAATTGTGCAGTTCCGGGCCAACGTGCAGTTCCTCAAATATCACGTCAAAGGCTCCGGCGTTTACCCGTCCCACTACCTTAGAGGTTATGGGCGTTTTGGGTGCGGGCGGCTCTGCGATCCTGCCGCCGTCGATCTCCACCCGTTCCGGTTCCGGGGCGGGTCCCGGCTTTTGCGCCGCTCTCAGTGCGCTTGCCAGCAGTTGCTCCGGCTCACCCTCCACATGAATCAGGTCATCAAAGGCAAGGGCGGACAGTTCGTTGTCAATCAGCTCCCGCAGGGTCTTGTACCGGCGCTGTTCAATGAGCTGGTCATCCAGCATCTGCGTGATACTGAAATCCAGCAGATTGACCTCCACTTGAATTTCGTGCTTTTCATCCTCGGTGGAGGTGTAGGCGATGCCGATATGCTCCAGATCAGAAAAATCAACGCCGCCGTCATACTCCACATCACAGAAATCCTCTATTAGTCGTTTGGCTTCATCCAGCTCATCGGCTCCGGCATGGCGCTGACTTTCTGGCGGCACTGGTTCGTCAGCGGCAGGGGCTTCCACTATTTCCTCAACATGGGCCGCCTGCTCAAATTCCCGCCGTTCCGCTTCCTCCACATATTCGCGGACAACAATAACAGATTCCTCATGGAAAACGGGCTGCCGATGCTCCATCGTCAGTTCCACGTCCATGAGGCTGACCTTATCGCTGGCGTAGTCGATGCTGTCCACCTTCATGCGCCGTCCGTCAATGGTCAGCTCCTTGCCCAAGGGGATATACTTGGAAATATCACGCTCCTTAATGATCTCATAGGGGGCGTCAGGGCCGCGCTGGGGATTGGGACGGGCCAGCACCACGCTCTTGCCATGCTCCAGCAATTTTTTGAGCGCAGCCTGCCATGCGCCGTTGTATCCTGTCACACTGGTTTCACCCAAGCCTGGAATGTCCCGCGTCAGTATGTTCCGGCCCAATGCGGCGGAGGCTTCTTCCGCGTCTTTGCCATAAAACATCATATATTGGCCCACTTGGACACCTACCAGCTTATCCGGGTGCTGTGCTTTCAAATTGAGGTATTCCGAAACATTAGGGACAAGGCTGGGTTCAGCAGACACTTGCTGGGCGTGTTCACTGGCCTTGCGGACAACGGCATGGCCGCCATCATCCAATAGTTTTTCAAATTTGTCACGGAACATTTCAGCGGGGGCTTGTGCCAAATCGGGGAACGTGTAATAAATATAGTCCTCGCCTATGCTGTCAATGACGATCTGGTTGGGTGTCCCATCAACGAGGTATTCCACCGTGTCCCTGGCGCGGTATTCTTTCCCGCCGGGAGTGTGCCAAACCGTTTCCGTGTTTTCCGGCGCACCCGCCCCGGTGGGTTCCGCCACCGTCATCGGCGCTTGGAGTATCTCTGTACCGGCCTCCGCCTGCCTCTGTGAATGATCTTCTGCGGACGGTTCATGGAGAAAGCCATCCAGCTCCTGTTGGTAGAGTGCGCGAAGAATAGGGGCGATCAGGCGCCAGGGCATAGATATCTTGGAATCCTGCCCATCGTGAATGTGGACCTCAAAGCCGGAGCTGTCCGCGGAGTAGTCCGCCTGATTGCCCGTCCAAAGGGCCGCAGTTCCCACAACGCCCTCATAGGTGTCCGCCAGCCGTTGGGCGACCTCCAGATTATTCTCGCCTGCCTGGATGTATCCAGCGATCACGGCCTTGTCCCACAGTTCCAGCAAACCGCTGTCCCCGGTCAAGACTTCCCGCAAAACGGGGTTGATGTCCGGCAGATAGGCGGAGAGGAACGGCGTGATGCCGCTGTTGCGGTCGTCCTTCAACAGCTCCCGCGCAAAGGGGCCTTTGCCGTATCGCTCATAAATCGGAAGGCTATGCGATTGGTCTTGCAGCAATACACTGGATTCTTCCACCTTTTTGACAACAAACGCCCTGTCGCGAATATAGACCGTATCGCCCTCCTGATAAGCTGGGTCCAGCGGATCGCGGGCTTCGGTCTTTTCCACCGGGAGTGCCGTTTCGCGGGTATCTTGCTCCGTCTGCGCCGGGGCATCCTCCCGAATCCACGCGGGGGCGTCCGGCGTGTCGGCGTATCGCTGCACCGCGTCACGGGGGTCGGTGATATAGTCCTGATAGGTCTGCTCCAGAATATCCTCCAACAGCCATTCCCGGAACTTGGGCAGGGCGTGGTAGGCTTCATACAGAGCGGGATTTCCCTCCTTGACCTCATCCATCATGGCGGTGATCTCGGCGTCCAGTTCGTTCCTTGCGCTGTCATGGTCAGTCTCCCGGTCGCGGAGATAATCATAAAAGCTGCTGCCCCTGACGGCGCCGACCAGTAAAGCAAGCGCCTCCCGGTACAGTGTGACGGAGCTGACGGGCGTCTGCTCCGCCTCCAACTCCTGTTGGTAGGTAGTCTCAAAAAGGTAATTGCGGAACCGATGGACTGCAATCGTTGTGTCGAAATAGGCGCGATAAAACTGCGGATTTGTTTTGAACATGGAAACCGCAATTCGGTTGATTGCGATGTTGCACTCATCCCGGCTGTTCTGCTCATCGCTGTTCATCCGGGCGTTTGCGTAGCTTTCATCGTTCAGAAGTTGCGCCGTGATTGTGTCCGCTTCCCGCATCAGAATGTCATAGGCGGCAAAGGGCGCCCCTTCCGGGCTGAAGAAAACCTCAACATCCTCCCCATCCCGCACAGAGACAGCTTGCTCCCTGATGAATTTCTGCGCTGTGATATTTTTCATCCACTGTGCGGCAAAGCTGTTCAAATCGTTCCGCAGCTTGGGAATCCACTTACCCGGCTCCGGGTAGACCTCCTGATAGAGCGGGATGCCGCCATCCTGCCGGAAGGTCAGCGCCTCCAACGTCCCCTTCTCCCGGTCAACACGGAAGGTCATTTCCGGGTCATACATGGTATCGCCGTTTTGCTGGTAGGTGTGGCTGACGGCAACCACATCATCTGCAATCCATTGAACGTGGAGAGGCATATAGGATGGCTCCGCCTGCAAGTGCATACTGCGGTATTCACCGCTGATAATCTCAGGAAACAATTTCTCAAAGGCGTGGTAATTGACCTCCGGGCGTGTGCGTCTGGCCTTTTGGGGTTTGGACACAGCTTCCGCCGCTCTGGAAATATCCTTCCTGATTTTCGTAATCAGCCGTTCGAGGACGTCCTTCTCGGATTCTGGGACACTGAATGTAACATCGCCATTTTCCTGGACAGTCCGATTGGCCGTGATCCCCGCTTGTGACATGGGCCTTGCTAAAATCAACGCTTCCGCCGATGTAACAGTAATCTCATAGTTGGGATTCTTGACGGCGGCAACCACTTCCTCTGCGGGAGCTTCGTGTTGCTCCACAGCCTGTTTCTCAGGCTCCGCGCCTGTCATTTGGGCCTCGTAACGGTCAATATCCTCCGCCGTCAGCCATTCCGGTTTCTCAGGAAGAAGGCCGTACAATTCCCGCATCTTGGCGATCTGCGTTGCGATACTGCCGCCCTCTGACAAATGCCTTTCGCGCCTGCCGCCCGCGCCAAGAAAATAATCACAGTCAGATTTCAAGCGGCTCAGTTGCCGGTATTCAAACTCAAAGTCGTAGGGAACCGTGCCGCCGTCAAGCGCGGCTAAGGTGCGGGTCTGATATACGCCGGTTTTGGTATCAACAGCGGAAACAGCCACGTCATACTGCCCGCGCAGCTTTTCAACATTCTGCTCCAGCGCATGGATAGGAAAGCCGCACATCTCCACACGCCCCACGCCGCCAACAGGCCGGGTGGTCAAGGTCAGGCCCAGCACAGCGGCAGCGGTTTTGGCATCCTCGCCAAACAATTCAAAAAAGTCGCCAACCTGATAAAGAATAAGGTGATCTGGGTGGCTCCCCTTAACGGTGGAATATTCATCCCACCAAGGGGAACGGGAGGATTCCTGCTCCTGCTCCGGCGCTTGGGACGGCGTGGAAAATACGGGGGCCTCCGGCTCCTGGGCCGCATGGTCCTTCTGATACCGCTCCAGTTCTTCCGGGGACAGGTAGCGGCCCTCTTGGATAAGCTGGCGGATATGAGCGGCCATTTCCTCAAAGGAAACATGGCGCATTTTCCCCTCTGGCCTGGGAGAAATCCGCAGTTCCTTCGCAAAATAGGCGTAGCCCCTTGTGCCGTCCGACAGAGTGCAGAAGCCCCCTTCAACACTTCCGTATCGGGAGCGGCTGTATTCCTGTTCCAGCTTTCGCACGATGATCGCGTCAGACCAGCCCTCAGTGAACAAAGCGTAAAGCCTCTGCTTGCGCTCTGGGTCGCCCAAATCCTCGATCAGAAAATGGTCAAGGTCCATATCGCTGATCTTTCGCTGTTCCTGCGGCTCCGCCATCTGCCCGGAAGAAAACAGGGAGAATTGTCCATCACCCCGCACCGTGGCCTCCGGCTTGCGCTTACTGGCAAGGGCGCGGGCCACCGCCGCCAAATCGCCGGAAGCCTCTCCCGGCGGTTCTGGCGCATCGGTCACAGCACCCTGTTCCGGGGTCTGGTCCTTTTTTCGGTTTCGCTCCTTTACCTCGCGCTCCGCTTGCAGGGCGCTCTCCGGCAGCGGGGAGAACAGGGGGGAATCCCCGCGCACAAACGCCCCCATATCCCGCATGGCAAACATCATGCCCGTATAACCGTCCGCGTCCGGGCTGATTGCGGAAAAATCACTCAACATGGTATCAAACAGCTTCGCCGCCGCTTCAGGCACTTCCAGCAGGGGGAGTATCTGCTTGGCCGCCGCTGCAAGGTCCGCGCCATTGGCAAAGGGCAGGTGTTTGCAGTCGGGTACATGGGAGAAGAAATGATAGAGCATCCGGGCAAGATGGTTTTTGTCATGCTCCGGCAGGCTTTCCCGCTCTTGGCGGGTAAGGTAGCGGTCTTTCTCGATCAAATCCCGGATACGCTTCTGCGCCTGGTTCCAGTTGAGATAAACGGTATCATATCCGTCCGCGCCTGAATCTTCGTGCAAGCGGGTGAACTTGATGCCCTTCGTATCGCTCCATGTTTTCAATTCCTCAGAGGTGCGGCCCATATCGCCGCACTCATGCCGCAGAAACGCGGCGCACTCATTGGCGTCGTGGCCCTGCATGAAGTAGGAATAAACCCGGATTCTGCCCCCTTCAAAGCTGAAAGCACCCATTAAAAACTGGTCGATTTCATCTTCCGTGATAAAAGTGGTTTTTGCGGGGGCAAAGCCCTCCACCGCCTTAAACTCTGTGACCGGCTTATCCAGGTCGGCGGTTTGCCGGATCAGCGCAGGCAGGGATATAGTGGGGTGGTGTCTCAGCAACGAGCGGTCTGTTACATAAGAGTCGGAGAACGCCCGCAATTCGGAGATGACACGGCGGCGGCTCTCCGGCTCACGCAGAAGTTCCTTGATCCGCAGCACACTTTCCTCGCTTCTGCTCCCCCTATATGCCTCGGAAACGGTATGCAGATAGTCCTTCTTCTTTGCCTCATCACTGAACTCCATGCGGAGGTCGGCCAGCCGGTTGGCCAGACCGTCCAACTCGTTTTCCCGCGCTGTGTCGATCTTCTCTTGGCTGGCAAACATACCGTCCTTCAAAAGCTGGGAAATACGGATTCCCACAGCGGACCACGGGAGATGTGTGAAAATAGCTCCATAGGTGTTGTTTCCGGGGCAGATATGAACCCCTTTTTCATCAAACCACATGGCGTATTTCGTTTTGGCAACCGTCAGGCCCTTACCGCCGACCCCATACTCCTTCTCCAGAAACGCGGCGGCGTCCTCGCTGCTGGGACTTTTCTGGAAGAACGCTACTATGCGCTCAATGCTGTGCCTGCTGTTGCCGCCGCTGGTAAGGATGCGATCCACCACCGCGTCAGGCACACGATGTATGGTGGAAGCGTCAATTTCCGTCTGCCTCTTTTCCTCTGCCTGGGCCTCGGCAATGGCCTCCACCTGTTCCTCTACGGTAGGGAACAAATGGAACCGGGCCAGCCCCGGCGCAGGGGCTTCCTCTGGCTCTTGGAGCACAGAAGCGGCGGGCTGTTCGCCCGCCGCTTCATGCTGCTCCTGATCTACTTGTAGACGATCTCCGCCAGCACCATTTCCTCCGCCTGATGGGTGAAGCCGTTCACCGCCTGCACCCACGCCATCTGATCCCTGGCCTTCAATTCCTCGTTCACGCCGCAGCTTTTCATCAGGTCCCTCACGATGCTGTCCACCTGCTCCTGCGCCTGCCGGTCGATCTTCCGCAGGTGATCGGTCAGCCTGCCCGTCAGAAGCATGGAGGTGTATGTCCCGCTGTGATGCTCCTTCAGAAAGTCCTCCCGCAGCATCCCGTACTTGCCCAGCGGCATTTCCTCCAGTTCGTCCTCGCCGTCCATCACCAGATCGGGCACCAGGTAATCGCCCACCTTCGTGTAAGTCAGCTCCGCCATCTGTATCGCTCCTTTCTGCGCTTTCGCGCTTTACAGTGTTAAATTATCCTCTGGTTGTAGTATAACCGGTTTGAGGTTCTTTTGCAAGAGGTTTTTCGGAAATTTTTTGATTATTTTTTGCTTGTGTCTGTTCGTACTGCCGAATGGCAGTCCCGATCTCCATTAGGGCTTCCATAGAAACCGCGCTTGCGGCGTTGCCCAAGTGGTGGAGGACTGCCGGGGTGGAAAATTCCGAAATGCCGTCAAAATCTTCGTCGTCCAGATAGTCCAGAGGGTCCAGGCCGCAGCGGGTCAGGAGGGTGTACTGGACACTGGCGGTCAAAAGGCGGCGGAAACGCACCTCCAAATTCAGTTCATCCAGTTCCTCCAGCAGACTGTCCTTGGTGTCATAGGCAAGGTCGCTCAAACGGTCACGGTAGACCTCATCCACAGCACGGCGGGCCAGCTCCATGATCTGGTCCCCTATATCTCCCTTGGCGGCGGGGCCGTACCGCTGTTCCAAGGCGGCGAGGACGGCGGGGTGGTGTTCCTTCCGCATCTGCCACAGGTATGGCTCCCGTGCCCCGCTCACAGGGCGGGTGTCCCTATAGTCATAGACATACTCCAGACCGGGCTTGCCGCGCCTGTCTTTTCGGATGACCGCGATACCCTTGGAACCGGGCTTGATCCAGCGGCGCATGGTGCCATTCCACAATTCCATGCTGGCGCAGGCGGTGGCGTCCGGGCGCTGGGCATAGATCAAGAGCTGTTCATCAAACGGGTACTTGTATATGGCTAATTTAATGCTTCCTTTCTACTTGCGTCCCTTGGAACTTGTTCATTGGGAGAAAGACTACCTGGGCTTCTTCCTGGATGCCGATAATGGAATTGTTATTGGAATCAAACGGGACGATTTATCTGATGGCATTTATAAGTGGGAAGAAACTGACCCGGAAGGTATTGCGTGGGAGTATGAGGAAGATTTTGAGACTGCCTATTCGGAACATGATGAAGTGTCACTGAGAGAGATAGCCAAAAAGTATCAGGAATATTGGGACAAGCTCAATGCCAACCAAGAATACGGTCCTAAACAGATTACGAAAATGGAGAATGAGCCACGATTCAATCATACTATAGATGGCTTTAGCCTGTTTCTGGTGATCTATGCTCTCTGTGAAGTGGTAGAGATGGAGAGAACATCCACCCCAAACGAGCCAACAATTTATTTCTCAGAAGTTTTTTTAGGCCATACATCGGAATATTTCCAGGACCTGGATCGCCGGGTCAGAGCAGATTTTGTACCCCTCTCAGACCACCCAGAACTGTTGGCCCAAGATATGCCTATGCAGATGGTATATGTCCATAAAAATCCGGATGCGTTATTGATTCAAAGAGACGATTGGATAAATTGTGAGCTGCTTACAAAATCTGTACCAGAGCAAAGCTTTATTGAAAAAGTTCAGGAGCAGACCGGCTTGAAATTTCGCTGCGATTTTTGACGCTGATTCTGGGCAAGTGTGTAGTATTTCTCGGTTTCTGCCTGGCCTTGGTCGGCCTGAGTAATGTGAGGCGGAGTTGAATGTGAGAAGATATAAAGCCTATTCAAGAGACGAAATCGTTTCTATCGCTAAGAAGGCCGAAATGTCTGTTGATGAAATTTGCGGGGCTATTCAGGGAGATTCGTCAGCTATATTTAATTTGCTTTATAATAATTCAAAGGAATTTGAACAGGCGGGAATGTCTCCCGAAGACTATTATTATTCGCAATTATATTGGAGTTGCAGATACTTATACGAAGTTGAGGCTAAAGGTGATGAAGCTCCAGATTTCGAGGCATCTATCATAGATATTTTGAACTACCTAATAATTGTATTGGCCGAATTGTACGGTGAGGATGTAGACTCACATCAAATATTGAAAATTGATATTGAACTCGAAAAAGAATTTGGGATAAAGCGGAAGGGTTCTTTTATTTTAGGAGATAGCGAAGGAAGTAATGGATAAATTTCAGAGAGATGCGTGATGGGTTATGGACGAAAAAAGGAAATGTGAGATATTCGCAAGACACAACTTGAACTGTGCAAAAAAGTATATTGAAAAATATCCGTCAATCAAACTGCTCAACTTTGAGCCGCCTGATTCTATATGGATTGAAAAATTTTATCGTGCATGTGAAACAGTCAACTCCTTCAACTCAGTCCCTCATTCTGCGAAGCCATGTGGAATAAATCGAAAAGAAGCTGTTGCATGGGTGCTTGACCAGTTATCTTTTTTATATGGATATTCACAATACCTAATTTCTGTGCGGCAGCATGGGTATCTGGCTTGTGTAGAGATTAAAGACTTAGAGAGCACATTGTACGAGTTTTGGGAGCCAGGATTAAGTCTTTTTTTCGCCAATAAAGAAATTGGGAAACTCTTTCACATTTTTGAAGCAGAATATGAATATCAACTCTATATTGCTGATTTATAATTGTGCAAAATGCCATAGCTTTTTGTAGGAGGATAACCCCTCATGTTTTGGAAAAAGAAAACTGTCTATGAAACCAGGCCGGTGTACTCCATCCGACAGGAGCTGGAGCGGCTGCGGCCCTTCGTTTGCCCCCGGCAGAGCGAGGGTACTGGAACATACACCGAAGAGGACATTCAGGCCGCAGAGGAGCGACTGGGGTATCAGCTGCCCGTCCCTGTCCGGGAGCTGTATCTAATAATAGGAGACATCATGTGCCGCCAGGATGTTCCGGATGTCCGGGAGTATTTTCTCCCGCTGGATCAGCTCCACTGGGATGGCCGGTATCTTCTTCTGTACGCCGGCACCTCCACGAACTACGGATATGGGATCGACCGGAAGGACCCCTATGTGGATGTATTCCAGTGGAAGCGGGTAGGGCTGACCCCAGAAGGCCGGCCGCTGCCCGACACAGGGAAACCGTCCCGGTCGGAGGTTGTGCCCAAAAGCGCACGCCGTTGGGGATACACCAAGTTGGTCTATTGGGACAAATTTGTATATCGAAAGGTTCTGGACATTGTTTATCAAGGATGGTTCTTCCGCAGAAACATCACTGATGAATTGGATCCCTTCTTCGTCTCCTGCATTCTTCCTAAGCCTGTGCCGGCACTACGGGAGTTGAGGGAGACTCTGGCAAAATATTTTGCCCCACTCTGCCAACACCCGGAGCTGAACCAGGTACAGTTGTTCCGTGCTACAGATCCAAAGGATTCCCTGGTCTACGGATGGAGCAGGGAGTCCCCCAACTGCCTGCTGCTGCTCACCGGCACAGAGCAGCACTATGGACTGATTGCCAGCGAACCTGTTCCCTACAGTTTTACGGAGGAAGTAGAGCGGCAGACAGGACTGGTATTCTATGGAGTCAACCGAACCGGCCTGGACCGTGTTCGAGCCCATGAGGAAGAGATGAAGCAGGCAGGTTTGCTTCGATAGAGTGAAGGAGAAAACATCTATGTTCGGAAGAAAGAAAAAAACAAACTTCCCGCTCCGGCCTCCCTATTCTATCCAGGAAGAACTGGAGGCGCTGAATCCCTTTGTCTGGCGGGACAAGATAGGCGCGATGCAGCCCTATACGATGGAGGACATTCAAGCTGCGGAGCGGCGGCTGAATTTTGAACTGCCCGCCCCGATCCGTGACCTCTATCTGGTGATGGGGGACTATATGTGCTTGCAAAACGAATTCTATTTTCGTGCTCTGGAACTGCTACGCTGGGATGGGGACTACCTTCTGCTTGCCCACGGTGTCAGCGACAATCTTGGCTTTGGCCTTAAACGTAAAGATCCCAATGCCACGGTCTATGAGTGGATCTGCAATCCCGCCATTACAGATAAAGAGGATGAAAATGACCAACGCAGCTATTTTCATTTTGAGTCCGACTTTGAGCTTTGCCGTCACAAAGGCGATGGGTCTGGAATGGAAGCAGCAGTAAACGGTTATTTTGATTTCTGGAAAAGAAAGAGGTTCCGCTCAGAGATCATTCGATTCAGTATTTCCCAAAACATCCATGCTCCCTTTACTTATTTTTGGGACGCTTTCATCCTTCATTTCGTGCTACGCCGTATGGTGGATGACGCCGGCCAGTTGGATCAGACCAGGATGACGGAGGAACTGGACCAATGTTATCTCAGCAGTGATTTACCTCGACTTCCAAAGGCTTTGGAGGACGCGAATAAGGCCATCGTTCCGCCTTTTATTCCGCTTTCCTCCCATCTGGAGTTGATTCAGGATTCCTCACGGAGCGTTTCTTCGGTGTTTGCCTATCTCAATCAGGAGGATGACTGCCTGCTGTTGATGCACCCGGAGGCAACAAATCATTATTTTCTTTTGACCCGGCAGCCCGTCCCCTATTCTTTCGCTCAGGAGATGGAAGGGAAAACGGGACTGCTATTCTACTCACGCAACGGGAATGGAAAAGATAAAGTACTAACCCGGCACCAGGAGATGCGGGAGCAGGGATTGTTTCGGCCCTCCTAAAAATACTCAGGTGGAGTAAAAACTGTCTATATTTAGTATTTCTTAGTTTCCTGGCAAAAAAGGAGTACGCATGTTACAAAGATTTTTTGCATCACCAACGGATATTAAGGCTCTGTTCCAAGAAATTGAGCAGAGGCTTGATATATGTTATGTATGGGGATTTGGTGTCCCATGTCTTGATATATTGAACATATTCGATTCATGTAATGAAATTGACTGTTTCGGATATGCTCTTGACTCTACATATTGGATAGACATTCATTTCCGTGATACGACATTTAACCTGGTTCAAAATGCTGAGGGTTACTTTTTTTCCAACGAGAGAGTCCAACTGCATATTTGCAATACAGCTACCAAAACGGTTCCAGATCGGGCGTTGATTATGAACGAATTATACTGCCCACCGGGAGCAGAAAACAAAATAGAAACCTTTTTTTGACCATCAAAAGGACAATGCGGAAAAGATGGCAAAGTATTGATGGTATTCTGTATAGCCCGGAGGTTTTTCAGGAACGGGAACATTTAGTGTTTTTAGGAGACACTACATTCTCCTTTTCTGGACAAGAACGATACACTACAACATTGGAAACATGGTACAACTCACTTGCTCCAGAAATCATGAGCACACCATTTTCCTATCTTCCTCCAGAAGCAGAGATACATTTTTATGCGACATCATGTGATATGTTGACCATTTTTCAACAGTTGGAGACACGAACCTCTATGCGCTATTGGTGTGACAAAGAGAGTGTTCGCTTTGAACACTTTCGTCAACTATTCTTTGAGAGACTTCAGGATAACCAATCACCAAAAATATTTCATGCGATTGATATGCTTACGCATAATACTGTTGATGTTATTCTGGGCGGGCTTAGAACAGACATGAAAAATGTCGTTGTTCCAGGAATGATTACCTATATGGCCGGTTGTCCCAAGTATGGAGGGACTCTGTTGCGAAAACTGAGTAATCTGTTTGAAACCTCGTTCAGTAAGATTTCTATTAAGCACTACGGAACCTATTATTTAGGCCCAGACGTGTGGAACGCTAAAGAACGCCTGATTTTTGATAATGGTGACCCGCGATTTAGATGGAACAACGGAGAACTCACAAACGTCTGGAGAGCGGAGTGGGAAAATATGAAATAGCAACTCTATGGCCTAAATTTCATTTGTACTTATTTGTCCCCCAGCGACCTAAACACATAAGTAAAGGAGCCTGTTGCAGATGGCCTACTCCCTGATGATTGCGCCAATCGACTTTGCAGGACACCAGAAGATTGCGGCGCGGCAGTTTTTTGATAACTATGCGTTCTTTGAGCTGACCCCAAAGCAGGCCAAAGAATATTTCCTGTGGTACAAGAGTGAAATCCCGAACCGGATCGCTCTGCTGTGGGAGTACATGAAGCAGGAGTGCCCGGAAGCGGAGCCGTTCGACTACTCGCCGGAGTCGCTGATCCCATTGTGGGAATGGTATGAGACGAAGATCGAGCAGGTTCCCATGACCGCAAAAGAGATTGAATACCAAGTGTCCAAATATCCCAAATGGATAGAGGAAGAAATCAGAAAAGAGACTATGAAATATACAGATGAAACACTTTCTCTTGCATTGGATATATCTATTTACCTCGGTGAAATAATACTAAAAAGCTATCCAAACCTGTATTGGGGGTATCGAGCAAGGCCCAAAAATGAATTTTCTGCCAACAGACCAGTTATTTTGAAACTTGTGGGCAAGAGGGCTTACTTTAATCCACATAGAATTGTTTTTGTGCTTATGATAAAATCCAGTAAGGCCCACGATAAAAGTCAACTGTATGACCTTTACCGTTATTGGGAAGATGAATATTTCATTCCATCCAAAACACAAAATTAGAAGGACTGTCATTATGAATTTAACCGATATGTAAAGGAGCTTGTTATAGATGGCCTACGATGAAATATGAGCATGGGGTGTAAAGCAATCGCAGAAGGGATGAGTGCAAATGCTGGATATACCCAAAATCAAAGCGATCCTGAAAGAAGCCAGCCAGTGGGATATGGACTATCCCATCTTTGGCAGCCACTCTCATGCCCACCTTTTTCGGCCTCCCTTGCCTATGGAGGAGCTGGAAGCATGGGAAGAATTGATGGAGCTGCGTTTGCCGGAGGATTACCGAACCTATCTTACCTGTCTGGGGAATGGCGGTGCTGGCCCCGCCTATGGAATCGCCTCTTTCTGCTGTCCTCTGGATGATAGTCTGAGGGAACCGGTAGTATTTAGCGATGACCATGCAAAACGATTTGAGGAATTGTCCTGCAAGTGGTTTAAATACTCCCATGAAAATGAGGATCAGCTGTATACGACATATTGCGAGCAGACACCAGAAGAGCGACGGATGAACTATAGTGCTTGGGATGAAGCACGGTATCGTTTTATAGAGAATACAGTGGGACATTTCTTGTTTGAAAGTGGGCAGCTCTATATTGCAGACCAGGGTTGTTCACAGGACATCTATCTGCTTCTCAGCGGTTCTCACAGGGGCTTCTGCCATGGGAACAGCACAGAATATGATTACTCCTATCCTTTTTGGTATCAGCCAGCAGATCACCGTGCAGCCATTACCTGGCCTAAGTATCGAGAGACCCTGCAAACCTTTGAGGACTACCTGATGGCCTATGTGCGAAAGGCAGAACAGGTTTGCCAAGAGCTCTCTATGGGAAAACGGATGCAGTTCCTTCAGGAGCAGCTTCAGGTGCGGGAGTTCCAGACGGCTGTGGAATCGGAAGACTGGGAGCAGGCGCTGAAAATGCTTAGAGCCTTGGAACCTGCTTCGTTATCAGTCAAAAGCCGGAGTTTCTACCTCTATTATAAGAAAATCTTAAAAGAAAAACTGCCAGATCAGCCAGAGGTTTCTCTCTTCTATACCAAGGTGGATAAAACTCGCCGTTATTCCGGTGGGACGGAGTTTACCAGCTTTTGGAGCGAGGAAGATAAAGATTGGAGGTATCCCCATCCTGGTTTCAGCGACTTCCTAAAGACTTTTAGTGAGGGACTGTGATGGCAAAAAAGAAAATCGCATATACGACCTCCAGGTTGAATAGAAACCTGGAAAGTGTCACGGCAAACGATTCCAAAAACCGCCGGGCATCAGATCGGAGCTTGAACAGTGCTTTGCTGGTACTTCAATATTCAAGTTCCAGATTTTCAGATTACCGCATTTTAAGTGGGGAATTCTTGTGGCAGGCTTACTGTTCGCAGATGATTGACCATGATTATCTTAAAGCAAAAGAGCATCTATATCTATGTGCTGTATGTCAAAAAATTGTCTGTCAATACTATAAGCCCTCCATGCAGAAAACAGATGGCCCATATGAGGTAGATCTGCACCAGCTTGACAAGTGGGAAGCGGCAGTAGTTGCCGACGCAGAAGAATTGGCTGTAGATTTGGGTATCCGGCTACTCCAGGCAGAGGGGACTGTAATCCATCCATTTCAAATACATAGAGGGAAGGCATTATATGGCCTGTTTTCCAGAAATGCTCCAATGGTAGAAGATGCAATTCACTCTCTTAAAGAGGGCGGTTTTCCTCGTCTGAATGCGACAGCAAACCAATCTGCTTGGCGGTTAGGACAGGCTTTTCAGGATATATTGTGTCAAAATGAGCAGGGGGTCAACGACTATTTGGCAGAGCAGTTGAGCCGTGAGCGCAAGGGCTATCATAGCGGCGTCTTTCTCAACCTTGATTTGCTTGCAGTGGCAAAGATTGCTGCAAGATGGAACCTGAAGGTGGAATTGGATACCATTGAGTGTCCTAAAGAATTGATTGTGCCAGAAGAAACGGACTACAGTTCAGTCGAAATTCCAATACCGAAAGAAGGTTTTCCCTGGGATGGATTATAGACTTTAAGCAAAATAGCTGGAGGTGACCTATGAAGAACGAAGCGCAAATTCGGATATTGCTGCTCCAGCAGTATCTCTGCACCCTTACAGATGAGGAGCACGCCGCCTCCGTTTCAGACATCCTCCAGTTTTGGGAGTCCCAAGGCATCCAGGCTGGCCGCAAGAGTGTATACAGCGATATCCAGATCCTGATTGACCAGGGCGTGGACATCGTCTGTGTCAAGAGCACCCAGAACCGCTACTTCGTTGGCTCCCGCCTGTTCGAGCTGCCGGAGCTGAAGCTGTTGGTGGATGCGGTGGAGTCCTCTCACTTCATCACCAGGAAGAAAAGCGCCAACCTGATCCGCAAGCTGGCCTCCCTCACCAGCCAGGAGCAGGCCAAACAGCTCAACCGCCCTGTCTACATGGAGGGCACAGCGAAGCAGGACAACGAGGCGATCTACTATGCGGTGGACATGATCCACACCGCCATCCAGGAGAAGCGGCGGATCGCCTTCCAGTACATAGAGTACACCGCAGAGAAAGAAAAAGTCCTCAAGCACGACGGCTATCGGTACGAGTTCAGCCCCTATGCCCTGATCTGGAGCCGGGACTATTACTACGCCGTGGGCTGGTCGGAGAAACACGGCAAGCTGGCCCAGTTCCGTGTAGACCGCATGACCGCTGTGAAGCTGCTGGTGCAGGAGGCCATACCAGCGCAGGACTTCGATCCCGCGGCGTATGTCCACCAGGTGTTCGGGATGTTCGGAGCCGACATCCAGAGGATAACACTGCTGTGCGAGAACAGCACCATGCGCAGCGTTGTAGACCGCTTCGGAGAGGAGGTGCAGACAGAGATCATAGACGGAACGCACTTCCAGGCCACCGTGGATGTTGCCCCCAGCCCGCCCTTTTTCGCCTGGGTCTTTACTTTTGGCGGGAAAATCCGTATTATGGAGCCGGAGGAGATTGCAGCGAAAATGAGAGAGATGGCATACTGGCTACGATAAAGCTACTTTCAAGGCAAGTTAATTTGAAGCAGTATATGACATGTAATCAATGAAGTAAAACAGGACTTGATGATTGATGGAGGATACAACAAGTATGAAATCGTGGAGATTAGAAGTAATCGGAAATTGTGTACAGGCAGAAGAGTATGACTCCTTTATCGGAGGAAAACCCAAACTACCACCCGATATAGATATTCCAAAATGTGAATTGTGTGGGAATGAATTAACATTTATGTTCCAAGTAGCTTTTCCGCAAGGCCATGTGTGGGCGGGAAAATCTTTAGCTGTGTTTTATTGTGTTGAAAGCTGGCATGATAGGTATTGTATTCCAGAACTTCCCCAACGTATAGTAGATGCGGATATTTCTGAAGAATTTTTAAGAAATTATGAGCGAAACTTTCATGTCATCGTATTCGATACACCGATTGGGAAAATGGTCGATACTTACCAAGAGAAGATCGCTTTCCAGATATTAAAAACTATCCCAGAAAAACAAACAAAGCAAGAGTGGGATTTTGTAATGGGTGGACGGCCCATCTGGATTATGGGAATATCAGAAAAGCCAAATACAATAGCAGGAATTGAAAAACCTGCTTTGCTTTTACAAATAAAAGAAGATTTTCACTTTCCTATTTTACCCACTGCACCAAAGCAGGCAAATCCTTTTGCGCCTGGCGGCCTATCTCTTTTTCCGTGGTATGACCTTTTTGTATCAAACCGCATTTATTTTTGGGGCGTACAAAGTAACGGAACAGAACGGATATATATATCTGTTCAACGCCCTTAATATTTTCAGTCTATCGCCCAATACAGTATCAAAAAAAGTCGAAACCTCGTGAGGTGTTCCCAACTGAGGACACCTCATTTTTGCCCTCTTGATATTCGAACAAAGACACGATATACTATGGTCAAGCCGTTTACTACCGGGTAAACGATAAAGGGGGTATGCAAAATGAATCAGACATTCGGCGCCTTTGTCCGCCAGAAGCGGATGGCGCTGGGAATTTCCCTCCGGGGGCTGGCCGCGCGGCTGGGCCTGTCTCCCGTATATATGAGCATCATCGAAACAGACCGTAAACCTGCGCCGGCCAAGGAACATCTGGACAGGCTGGCAGAGGAACTGCATCTGAGCAAAGAGGAGCGGGAGCTGTTTCTGGATCTGGCAGCCGCGTCCCAAAAAATGAAGGTCCCGGCAGACCTGCCGGAGTATATCATGGAGCGGGACATCGTCCGCGCCGCTCTGCGCACCGCCAAGGAGGTGGATGCCACTGACGAGGAGTGGCAGGAGTTTATTGACCGTATCACCAAGCGGACGTCCAAGAACAGGAGGGATGGACCATGACAAATATCTATTATCAGGAACAGGTGCTTGAAAATATCGCGCGAAAGGTGCTGTGCGGCTATGATTCCGCGCTGTACTACGGTTCCCCTGCCGCCGTCCCCATTGAGGAGATGATCGAGGCCCACGGCGTATCCCTGGAGTACCAGTATCTCCGGAAGAATGGCCGCATCCTGGGCAAGACCGTTTTTGACGAAGGTCTGGAGGCAGTGTATGACATGGAAAACCGGGAGTACACCCTCTTCCCTGTCCGGGCCGGCACCATTCTCATTGACGCCTCGCTCTGTGAGGAGGACGCCAGCACAGGCCGTCTGCGCTTTACCTGCGCCCACGAGCTGGCCCATTGGATACTCCACAAAAAGCTGTACACCGGCACAGGCCGGAGCGCGGCTATGATTGCAGAACAGTCCGAGACTACCCTGGAAGTACAGGCCAATATGCTTGGCTCCGCCATCCTTATGCCCATCGCCCAAATCAAGCGGTGCTTCTACCAGCTCCGGGGAGGCCGTCAGGACGGCCAGCTCATCGACGATATGGCCAATGTGTTTCAGGTGTCCAGACAGGCCATGCGCATCCGGCTCACCAACCACCGACTGCTGTAAAGTTTTATCGTTATGTTCACTAAAAAGGGAACAGCAGGAGGTGGAAATGAAGGAGAAGGAATCCCGCACGATCTACTGCCCGGTTTGTCACCGGGGCCGTATTCTGGACGCGGCAAGCCAGACAGATCCCGCGCACCTGCGGCTCTTCGGGCCACGGCAGTCCGCCAAAGCGGAGTGGTTCACCAAATGTCCAAAATGCGGGGCACAGATCGGCATGATATTTCAGAGAGAAGTAAATAATGAGCAGCAGCAGGCGGGAGCGTGATCCCGTCTCTCCCTCAACCCCAATACTTAGTCAAGCGCACCAACCGCCCGTCATCACCGAGCAGGCAGCGTATCACATCGCACTACACTGCCTCTCCTGACCGGCCCCGCCCGATACTCGGGCCGCGGCAGGCCGGGATATCAGGGATGTAACTACGGGAGCCATCGCGTTCGGAGCCTTACAGGTAGCTTTTTAGCTATGTGTAAGGCTCCTTTTTTGTTGTCCTTTGCCGCAAGGCGTCCGAGAATTACCGTCATTGACCCCAGGAAGCCCGAGGCGGCGAAGCTCCGGGTGGCGGCATACGCCAGGGTCAGCAGCGACTCGGCTGACCAGCTCAACTCCTACATGGCCCAGGTGGACTTCTACACCAAGTTCATCTCCTCCAGGGAGGACTGGGAACTGGTGGACGTCTACGCCGACGAGGGCCTGTCCGGGCTGGAGGCCCGGAAGCGTGAGGAGTTCAACCGCATGATCGCGGACTGCCGTGACGGGAAGATCGACCGGGTGCTGGTCAAGTCCACCTCCCGCTTCGCCCGGAATACCACGGACTACATCCGGTATGTGCGGGAACTGCTCCGGCTGGGCATCTCCATCTGCTTCGAGAAAGAGAACATCGACACCGGGAAGATGACCACCGAGCAGATCGCCCAGATCTACGGCGCTTTCTCCCAGATGGAGTCCACCAACCACTCCAACAATATGAGGGTCAGCGTTCGGATGCGGATGGAGAAGGGAATCTTCGTCCCTCCGTCTACCCCCTACGGCTACCGGCTGGCAGGGCGGGAGCTGGAGATCGTCCCTGAGGAGGCGGATATCGTCCGGTACATCTACAGCGCCTACCTCAAGGGCCAGGGGACGGCGGATATCGCCCATGAGCTGAATGAGCTGGGGGCTGTCCGGGGCCATGGCCGGGAGGGGTGGCATCCCAATACGGTGCAGTACATCCTGACCAACGTCTCCTACACCGGCGATATGCTCTGGCAAAAGAGCTTCGCCACCGATACCATCCCCTTCCGGCAGGTGCCGAACCGGGGACAGAAGCCCCGGTACTTCGTGGAGAACTGCCACCCGCCCATTGTGTCCAAGGAGGACTTCCAGAGGGTACAGAACCTGATGGCCCTTCGCCGGACGCAGTTCGCTGGTAACTCCTCCAAGCCGGAGGCGTCGGTCTACAGCAAACGGATTGTCTGTGGAGACTGCGGATCCGTCTGCCGCAGGAAGGTCACCAACGGCAAGACCTACTGGGTGTGCAACCGCCATGACGACGCCAAGTCCCGCTGCCCCGTCCCCCAGGTGCCGGAGGCGGAGATCACAGCGGCCCTGCTTCGGCTCTACCACAAGCTGAAAGCGGATGGCGGCACGATTCTGCGCACCGTGCTGGAGCAGCTCCGGGAGTTGCGGGAGCGGGAACTGCGCACAAACCGCAAAATCAGCGACATCGACAAAGAAATCGCCCGTCTGTCTGAGCAGAATCTCGTACTGGTTCGACTGAAATCGAAAGGGTACGTTGATCCTGCTCTTTATTTATCCCAGCAGGGTGAGATCGAACAGAAGCTGAGGACGCTGAGACGGCTGCGCCGGCGCATCATGGACTCCACCAGCGAGGACACCCAGATCCAGGACACCGAGATCATGCTGGACTGCCTGGAGGACGGCCCCCAGTGGCTGGGGGAACCCAGCCAGGAGCTGTTCGAGTCACTGGTCAGGCGGATCGTGATCGTCTCGGCGGACACCCTGAAATTCACCCTGCTCAACGGCCTGGAGCTGACAGAGCGGATTGGAAAGGCGGTACGGTAATGGCATGGCAGAGAAAGACCCCCTTCGGCTACATGGTGCGGGGCGGCGAAACCGTCCCCTGCCCCACGGAGGCTGACGCAGTTCAGAACATCTTCACCCGTTACCTGGCGGGGGCCTCCTTCGGCAGGATCGCGGAGGAGATGAGCAGAGGGAACATCCCCTACCACCAGCATACCAGCCAGTGGAATAAGCACATGGTCAAGCGGATTCTGGAGAATGGGAAGTATCTGGGGACAGACGTCTATCCCCGGCTCATCAGCGATGAGGAGTTCCTCGCGGCGCAAATCCAGCGGGAGGACAAAACTGACTACACGCCCTGCCCCGCTGAGCTGAATCCTGTTCGGGAAAAAGCTGTGTGCGCGGTATGCGGAAGCAGAATCGCGCGGGACACCAAGTCCCATGGCCGGCCCCGCTGGGTATGCGCCAACCCAGACTGCGGAGCTATCGTCCGCGCCAGCGATGAGGAGGTGCAGAAACGGGTATCCCAGCGGCTCCGCCAGCTGGCAAACACCCCTGACCTGCTGACACTGCCTCCCGCACCGGAGGCTGCCCCCTCCGCAGACGCCCTGCGCATCCAGAATGAGCTGAACGTGTGCTTCAACCGCTCGGATATCAACCCTGACTACATGAAGACGCTGATCTTCGCCGCCGCCGCAGAGCGGTACGCCGTCCTGCCGGATCTCACGCCAGTCCATGACATGGAGGCACTTCGGGAGCGCCTGGAAACCGGTCCCGTCAGTGACAGCAACCTGCGGGAACTGCTGGCAAAGGCGGTAAAGGCCATCCGCATCGGCGGACAGGATTACATAGAACTGGAACTGACCAACGGAACGATGATAGGAAAGGAGCAAACCACATGACCACACAACAGACTCCCCAGAAGCGGCGGATCACCGTTATTCCTCCCAATCCCCAGCTTACAGAGCGGGACATTCACAAGAAGCACCTCCGGGTAGCTCCCTACTGCCGGGTATCCACGGACAGCGAGGAGCAGCTCAACAGCTACAACGCCCAGATCGCCTACTACACCGAGAAGATCGCCGCCACACCGGAGTGGACTATGGTCCGCCTGTACGCTGACGAGGGCATCACAGGCACGTCCATGAAGCGGCGCAAGGAGTTTTTGAAGATGCTCCGGGACTGCGACCGGGGTAAAATTGACCTCATCATTACCAAATCGGTGTCCCGCTTCGGACGCAACACCCTGGACGGTCTGGACACCGTCCGCAAGCTGAAGCGGAAGGGAATCGGCGTCTTCTTTGAGAAGGAAAACACAAATACCCTTTATATGGATAACGAGATGATCCTCACCTTTATGATGAGCCAGGCCCAGGCAGAGAGCGAATCCCTCAGCGGCAGCGTCAAGTGGGGCCACCGGAAGAACTTCAAGGACGGCAAGGTCTACTACCACTACGCCAGCTTCCTCGGCTACCGCAAGGGGCCGGACGGCCTGCCGGAGATCGACCCCGATGAGGCGGCCATCGTTCGCAGGATCTTCGCCCGATACCTGCTGGGCCAGAGCGTCCACCAGATCTGCCGCGACCTGATGTCGGATGGCGTCAAGACCGCCCAGGGCAGTGATTCCTGGCATGACAGCGTGGTGAGGAAAATGCTGCAAAACGAAAAATACATCGGGGACGCCCTGCTCCAGAAGACCTTCATGGCGGACCTCTTCACCCATGAGCAGAGGAAGAATATGGGGGAGCTGCCCCAATACTACGTCCACGAGTGCCACCCCGCCATCATCGACCGGGACACCTTCCAGCGGGTGCAGGAGGAGCTGGCCCGGCGCTCCAGCCTGCGAAAGACCTCCTCCAAGACCAAGACGGAGTTGGGTAAATACTGCGGCAAATACGTCCTCAGCGAACTGCTGGTCTGCGGCGAGTGCGGCAGCCCCTACCGCCGGGTGGTGTGGAGCCGGCCCGAGGGTAAGCGGATCGTCTGGCGTTGCATCAACCGCCTGGAACACGGAAAGAAGATCTGCAAGAAGTCCCCCACCTGGAATGAGACGGACATCCAAGCCGCTGTGACCGCCGCCATGAACGAGCTGTTCCACACCCAGACCGCAAAGGAGGCGCTGGAGGCAAGCATCACCGCCGCCCTCGCCGGGGAGGATGGGGAGCTGTCCCTGCCGACGCTGGAGGCGCAGATCCGCAGCCTTACAGAGCGTCAGCTGGAACTGTTCCAGCTGGCAGTCAGCGCCGGCCCTGACTGCCTGGACTATGACGAGGAGATCCAGCGGGTGAATATAGCGAAGACTTCCCTGATGGCGAAGAAAGCGGAACTGGAGCGTGAGGGCCGCACCGCCGCCGCATTCGACCGGAGGATGGAGGAAATCGCCAGTGAGCTGGAGCAGACGGCTGGGACCATCACGGAGTTTGACGAGGTCACCGTCCGCCAGCTGGTCAGCAACATCAAGGTAGTCAGCAAAGATACCCTGCTCATCTGCTTCAAGGATGGGACTGAGATCACGCAGACGATATAGGGAGGGAGACTGCATGATCTATATTACCGGCGACACCCATGGCGGCTTCCAACGGTTTAACACCAAAAATTTCCCACAGCAAAAGCAGATGGGCCGCAGCGACTATGCGGTCGTCACAGGCGATTTCGGGGGCGTGTGGGACGATTCACCCAGGGAGGCGTACTGGCTTAACTGGCTGGAGGAAAAGCCGTTTACCACCCTCTTTGTGGACGGAAACCACGAAAATTTCGATAGGCTCAGTGAACTTCCCGTCCACCAGTGGCAGGGTGGGAAAGTCCACTATGTCCGGCCCCACGTCCTCCACCTGATGCGTGGGCAGGTCTTCAAGATCGACGGAATGTCCTTCTTCACCATGGGCGGCGCTGCCTCCCACGATATCCAGGACGGCATCCTCGATCCGGCGTCCCCCGGCTTCGAGCAGGAATACTGGTTCAAGCGCCGGACACGGCAAATATTCCGGGTGAAGGGCGTCTCCTGGTGGCCCCAGGAACTGCCCTCTGAGGAGGAATACGAGGAGGCCGTCAGGAACCTGGAAAGGGTCAGCTGGAGGGTGAACTGCATCCTGACCCACTGCGCCCCCACCAGCATCCAGCAGAAGCTGGAGCAAAACTACACCCCGGACCGGCTGACGGACTTCCTCCAGATGGTCAAGCGGCGGTGCCAATTCGATTGCTGGTTCCTGGGTCACTACCATCGGAACTGTGTGGTGGATGACCGCTTCATCATCCAGTGGGAACAGATGGTGGAACTGCAATGGGAGTGACGACGGCACGACCCGATACCGCTAAGGCGCAAGCCCTCGGAAGAATTGAATCCGAGGGCTTGCTCGTTGGCGATTTCAAATCCCAGAGAATAAAAACAGGCGCGCCCGCGCCGGAAAGGAGAAGTCAGAATGAACGTCAGAAAGCCTGTTGACTACAGCGCCATGTTTGCGGTGCTGGATACCCTAATGGCGACGGACCTGCCGCAGATGGAACTGCACTGCGAGATTGGCCGGTTGGTCAGCGGCAGGACAGAGAAAGGCGCCGCTGTTGCCGCGGCGGAGTATTTGTGCGCTGCATACCCTGACGCCACTGGCTTCTCTCCCCGGAACCTGCGCCGGATGCGGGAGTTCTACCGCACCTATGAGAGCGTACCGGAGGTGCTGGCTGAGGCCATGACCATCGGCTGGACACAGAATGTGGTCATCCTGGAGGCGGAATTGTCCATCCAAGAGCGGGCGTGGTATATCCGGGCCGCTGGACAGTTTGGCTGGTCGAAGCTGGAACTCCAGCAGAGAATCGTGGATCATGCTCATCTGGAAATCGTCCTCGACTTTGCGGATGAAGTGTGCTATACTGAAGAAAACACCGCCAGCATGGAGTGTATAGCCAATGACAAAGATCCTGTTTGTGTGCCATGGAAACATCTGCCGCAGCCCAATGGCCGAGTTCGTGATGAAAGACCTGGTAAAGAAAGCGGGGCTGGAGTCGGAATTCCTCATCGAGTCCGCAGCCACCAGCACCGAGGAGATCGGCAACCCAGTCTACCCTCCGGCCCGCCGCAAGCTGGCCGAGCATGGTATCGACTGCGCTGGCAAAACAGCCCGCCAGTTGAGGAACGAGGACTACGAGCGGTACGACCTCCTGATTGGAATGGATCGGGCCAATCTGCGAAATATGCACCGCATCTGCGGTGGCGATTTCGATGGCAAGCTGCATCTGCTGATGGAGTTTACCGACTGCCCCGGCGATGTAGCCGACCCATGGTACACAGATGATTTTGAAACTACCTGGCAGGATGTGCTGGCCAGGTGCAGCCGGTTACTGGGTTGGCTCATAAGCCGGGATCGGATCGAGGAGACCGTAAAATGAGTGAACAGTTAACTCCGCAGGGTCACAATTTTGATAAAATCATTTCCATTATTGAAGATACCCGCAGTCGGGCACTCAGGGCAGTTAATGCGGAATTGATTCGGATGTATTGGGATGTGGGCGAATACCTGTCTGACCTCTGCGCAAATGCGACATTTGGCGATAAGGTCATCGATGAGGTCGCATCCTACATCGCACAAAGCGGCGTAAAGGTAAAAGGGTTCAATCGCCGCGGACTGTACCGCATGAAGCAATTCTATGAGACTTACAGGGATGATGAATTTGTGACACCACTGGTGACACAAATCAACTGGACCAATCACCTACAAATCATGTCCAGTGCAAAGTCCATGGAAGAACGGCATTTTTATTTACAACTCTGTGCTAAGGAGCATTACTCCAAACGTGAATTGGAGCGGCAGATCGACAGCGCATATTATGAACGCTGTATGCTGTCTGCACAAAAACCAGTTCCTGAAATGGCTCCCCAGAATGTGCGCGGCAGTATTTTGGACACCTATGTTCTGGAATTCCTTGATTTGCCGGAACAGTATTCTGAGCGAAATTTTAAGAAGGCAATCATTGAAAATCTGAAGCAGTTCATTCTGGAGTTCGGCAGGGACTTTTCCTTTGTTGGTGAGGAATATCGGGTCCAAGTTGGAAATACAGACTTCTATATCGACTTGCTGTTCTATAACCGCGCTCTGTCCTGTCTTGTAGCGATTGAGCTGAAGATTGGAAAATTTAAGCCTGAGCATATTGGACAGATTAATTTTTATCTGGAAGCCTTGGATAGAGATGTAAAGAAGCCGAACGAGAATCCGAGCGTCGGGCTGATCCTCTGCGCAAGCAAGGACGACGCGGTGGTAGAATATGCGTTGAGTCGCACGATGTCTCCTACCTTGGTCGCTGACTATACGCTCTATCTTCCGGACAAAAAAGTCCTTCAGGACAAGCTGCGTGAATTGGCAGAGGTTGTTTTGGACACCAAAAATCAGGATGATTTGGAGTAGTTATTATTCGTAAGGATCGGCGGAGGGTGGCCTTTGCTAAGGCTGAAGCATTAACTATGGTCTGTATGAAAAATCGATTTTGGACTCTTATTGCATGATAAGTTGACAGGCCACCAAGGGAGTGGTCTGTCAACTTTTATATAAAGTAGTGAAGCAAACACTTTGCGCCGCAGTAATTTCACTGCGGCATTCTTGTTTATAGGAGGAAATTTTAATGAATGTGATTCAAAAAAGTGAGGCAATCAAGGCCGGCCTTCGGAAAGGCTTTCAGGACGGCAGTTCTAAGATGGCTCGCCGTAAATGCTATGGGTATGAAGTTGGCCCTGACGGTGACCTGACAGTAAATCCTGACGAGGCTCAGGTGGTGTGCTGGATATTTGAACGGTATCTTGCTGGTGACAGTTTGGGGAAAATTGCTGCTGGTTTGGAGCGGCAGGGCATTCTCTCCCCTACCGGCAAGCCCAAGTGGAATCGTGAAGCAATTGATAAGTTGCTCTCCAATGAAAAGTATACTGGACGGGTAATGCTCCAGAAGACAATCAGCACTGGCGCTGTTCAAATTGAAAACGATGGCCTCATGGAACGGTATCTCTACGCCGGGACCCATGAGGCCATTATTTCTGATGAAATGTTCACGGCAGTACAGCAGGAGAAACTCAGCCGCTCCAAAGAGCCGCAAAATCAGGTTGCCATAAGACTCAAATTCTGATGCAATAATAAAAGGAAATGTGCTGATGCAATATGTCACAGAGACTTCCTATAACATGAATAATTTTTTAATTGAACTGTGTCGAATTAGGACTACCATTGTAAAGATTTATTTGGTATAATCTTTTTACAAATTGTCTTAAGGAGGAAATAGGGCTATGTTGAAAGAAATTTCTGGCATGAAAATATCTGGTGCAAATTTCAAACAGTCAACAACTCTTGACTTATTTAATCCAATTGAAGGCAATAAAGTAAAAACAGCAAAAGGCACATTGCTATACGGAAAAAACGGATCTGGTAAAAGTACTATTGCCCGTGGGTTTCGAAAAATTGCAGGTGAGGAACTACCAGCTATAGGGCAAGTACTCGCTTTGGATAAGGATGGACGGCCTGTTACTTTGTCAGAAGATGAGAAAAAGCATATTTTTGTTTTTGATGAGGAGTATGTTGATAAAAATGTAAAACTACACGAAGAACATCTAGATACTATTGTCATATTGGGCGAACAAGTAGACTTAACTCAAAAAATAAAGATTGCAGAAGAAGAATGCGCTGCGGCAAAAGTCGCGTTAGAGGATCAAGAAAAAGTATATAAAGAGTACTGTGATCATCAGAACATTAAATCTCCTCAATATTACATTCTTAAGCTCCGTTCAGCGCTTCAAGGGGATGATAGTTGGGCCGGTAGAGACAAAGAAGTTCGCTCTGGTCGGCAAAACACGGGGGTTAAAGATGATACCTACAAGCAATTTCTCGACATCACACCCTCAAAGTCAAAGAGTGAGCTGATTTTAGAGTTTCAGAAAATGAAGCAAGAACTCAACGCAGCTAAGGAGGGGACATCTGTTATAGACCAACCTGTTCCTTCAATTCCAGAAAAATATAGTTTATATAGTGCAGCAGAAATACAAACACTTTTAGAGGAAAAAATTGAAAAACCCGAACTATCGGAGCGTGAACAGTATTTACTTCAATTATCTCAACAAAGCGGAAGCCATCTTCTTGAGGAACGGATAAGATTATTGCAACAGTTGGATACAGCTAGGTGTCCATATTGTTTGCAGGAATTGACACCATCATATAAAAGAGATCTGATAGAAAGTATCCGAAAGATTTTAAGTGAGGTTGTTGAAAATCACAGACAGATACTGCGAGATAAAATCTGGGGAGATATGTATGTAGACCTTTCTCCTTTCAGCAACCTAAAAAGTTATCAAATTTGTGATGGAATAGTGAAACAAGTAGACGAATACATTAGAGCAAATAACGAGTTATTACAGCGCAAAATTGATAATCCATATGAGCCGATTCAAATGACAGTCCCTTCCCTTGACCCCTTGCTTTTGCGGTTATCGACGTCCCTTTCCAATATGGAACAAGAGCGCATAGAGCATAATAAAAAAGCAAAGAGAACAACCCCCATTGTCAAAGAACTAAATCGCATCAATGCTGAAATCGCTCACTATGATATCATTGATTTGGCAAATCAATATGAGAAGCAAAACGCTGAATACGAAGCAGAAAAAACACATTATGAAAATTTAATGGCAGCTTATCGGTTGAAAAAGAAGGCTGTTCAAGACCTTGAAGCACAGAGAAGTTCCGTAACAGTTGCATTGGATGTAATGAATAATTACATGAAGTATATTTTCTTTGAAGAAGACAGGCTTAAAATCGAATATGCGGACGGTGCATATAAGTTATTTTCACATGGACAGCGTGTGAAGCCTCGGGATATTTCTGTTGGTGAGCGAAACATTATTGGATTATGCTATTATTTCGCAAGCGTTTTGGAAGGGAAAGAAGAAAAAAATGCATACGGAAATGAGTACTTAATTGTAATTGACGATCCTGTTTCGAGTTATGATATGGAAAATAGAATTGGAATTCTTTCATTCTTGAAATATGAAATTAGTGCTTTCTTGGAAGGAAATCCTGATACAAAGGCATTAGTTATGACCCATGATCTCATGACCTTCTATGACCTCCATAAGATATTCGAAGAAATTTTAGAAAAATTCAAACCGAAAGGATCTGCAAATCCGTTTAAATTTAATCGTTTTGAGCTTAGAGATGAATCACTTACTAAATTCGAGTATCGGAATCGACAAGAATATACCGAACTCATCCGAACAATTTATAGCTATGGGCAAGGTCAAGCCAATAATCAAGAAATTGTAATTGGGAATATAATGCGCCAAACCTTAGAAGCATTCTCAACGTTTGAATTCAAAAAAGGAATTGACAAAATTTCTACAGATGACGATATTCTTTCTCTTCTTGGATGTGCAGAATATAAAGTCTATTTCAAAAATCTTATGTATCGGTTGGTTCTTCATGGCGGAAGTCACAAAGAAGAGCAGGTAAAATCTATGAAGGATTTGAACTTTTTCGCACTTATTTCTGAGAGAGAGAAGAAGAGGACTGCAAAAGACATCCTTTGTTTCATTTACTTGTTAAATAAAGCCCACCTTCTCTCGCATTTGAAAGATATTGATTCGGATGCTGAAACAAAACTTAACTCGTGGTGTCAAGATATACAGAGGCGATCTGCAATCATATGATGCTTTGAATAAGGATTTCAGAAGAAATCGATTTTGGACTCTTATTGCAGATGGACATTGGACGAACACCTATTATTTCAAAGGCGGCTTTGCCGTGATGGTGTGGCTCTGATGTCGAAACGAACAGCGGAGGCCAAGGTGTAAAAGCCTTGGCTTCCGCTGTTTTTATCGGTTTACTCCGTTTTGACTTGTGCGTTCTGCCACTCCGCAAACTCCCGCTGGCCCTGTTCACTGTCGTAGTATTTTCGTATCTCCGGGACGAGGAAGCGGGCAAAGGTTTCTATAATAGCCTGCGGCAGTTCGATTTGACAGGTTTCAGTTCTAATTTCAGGTTGTTCTTTCGTCAAAGGCATTTCCCCTTTCCAAAACGCAGGACAAGGCCCGCAGGCGGGAGAAACAGGGAAAGGGTAAGCTGTTCCTCCCACCGGGGCCGGTTATCAGTTCACGCCGAGAATGGCGCGGATGAGTTTGTTTTCCAGCCGGCTTTTCATATACTCGTCCAGGCGGGCGTGGGGACAGCCGTTTTCGTCGTAGACCGTCCGGGTACAGAGCTTGTTTATGTAGCCCTCGTAGTAGCGTAAGACCTGTTCCACGGCATCGGCATCCCCGGCGCGGGCCGCATCGCTCACCGCCAGCGGCAGCAGTTCACGGCCTTTGTAATTACGGTGCTTCATGGCGCTAACCTCCTTTCCTCGCTGTCAGTTTCGTCCGCAGGACATTCAGCGATTTTGTTCTGCGCCGCTGGACGGCACTCCGGGACAAGCCAAGGGCCTCGCCGATCTCGCTGTCCGTCAAATCCAGAACCAAGCGCAAAATCAAAATACTTTGCTCCTGCTCCGGCAGACTGGCAAAGGCGTCGGCCACCCGTTCATTGCTGATCGGCAGGTCATAGCCGCAGTACGAGAATACATAGCTGTCGCTGGGGTAATCGTCCGCCGAACACAGCTTGTCCATCGCCGTTTGGGGCAGACGCTCCAAGGACGTTTCCCGGCTGGCCCGCCGCTTCATTTCCCGGATGTAGTCGATTGCCTCATGCTTCAACACGGTCTTGCAAAAGGCATCAAACCTGCACC
>NZ_QWKI01000085.1 GCF_009911645.1 Pseudoflavonifractor sp. 60 | reverse complement strand
CGTTTGGGGATGGTGGTGGTACTTTCCCTTTCCGCTAACAGAGCGTTCAGCGGCACAGGTTTTGCGCGCAAAACCGCGTTCCGCAGAGAAAAAATCAAAGAAAAATTTCCGGGCCGCAGGAAACGACAAAAACCGCCTGGCAGGTCGTAGACCCACCGGGCGGTTTGCACAGTATAGTTTGCTATACCTGCATCGTATAGTATAACTTCATAGTCGCAATTCCCCCAGGTGGGGGACGGGCTTTTTTTGATAAGTCAAGGGCTGTCAGATTATGTCGAATAACGGTGTACTTCATAGCGGCTGCCTCCTCTCAGCCGCCGTATCTGCCAGCGTTACCGCGTCGTTCCCTTTGAGGATAAAAGAACGGCGGCTTTGATTTCAAAAGCCACCGTTTTCAAAATGGGCATAACTATGGACTGCTGCACGACGGCTTTTTTCTTTTGCCGTCGTGCGGCAGTTTTTGTTTTTCTATTTACTTAGATGCTGATTATGGGTAGAACTGTTCGCATAAGGAAACATCGGGGGCCGCAGTTCAAATTGGAAAGTCTCTCTGTCCACGATGCCGAGGGTTCTGTCGCTGTCGTACAGCTTCATCAGGAACTCCGCCATCTGCTGGCTCGTATGGTAAGTGCCAAACGCTTTGTCATAATCGTAGGCGTCCACGTTGTTGGCCTTTTTCCCGAGCTCCGTCTGTGTCGCTGCCGGAGCCAGCACTTTGGCCCGCATCTTTGCTCCGCTCTCGATTAGCTCCCAAGCCAGCCCCTCGGTAAATGTGCTGACATAGAATTTTGTCGCACAGTAGGTAACAGCCGTGGGAACGATGGTATAGCCGCCGCAGGAGGACAGGTTGATAAGCTGTGTTCCCGGAACGTCCTTATAGTCACGGACGAACAGCGAGGAGAGGATGGTTAGGGCCTCAACATTCAGCCGGAGCATTGTGTCGATCTTCTCCAAGTCCTGCTGTGCCACGCTGTCATAGTTTCCAAAACCCGCGTTGTTGACCCATGTTTCCAGCTGGAAGTCCTTTAGGCTGGAGTAGAACTGATATACATTTTCCAGCACAGACAGGTCAACCGTCCTAATCACAACATCCAGCGAGGGGTGTTGCTCTGCGATTTCACGCTTCAAGGCTTCGAGATTCTCTGTACGGCGGGCAGCGACAATCAGGTTCTTGCCCCGATTTGCAAAGGTTTTTGCGGTTTCCCTGCCAATCCCGGAACTTGCCCCGGTAATGACTGTGTATTTTTTTGTCTGCTCCATTTGAAATTCCTCCATTCATCAGGTATAATGAGAGCATACAATGTAGAGTAAACTCTATGTCAAGAGGATGGGGGGATTTTTTGGATTACTCCATTGGAGAATTTTCAAAGGTCACGGGGCTGGGAATACACACCCTGCGCTACTATGAGCATGAAAACCTAATTATCCCGTTACGGAACGCCAACAACCGCCGCCGCTATTCGGAAAAAGATATTGCCTGGATTGCTTTTATCAAGCGGCTGAAAGCAACAGGGATGCCGATAAAGGAAATTAAGAAATATGCGGCGCTGCGGGCCAAGGGAGATGCTACCCTTTCAGAACGTATGGAAATGCTGATACAGCACCGCCAATCTCTGAATGAGCAGATCAGGCAGTTGCAAGAGCATGAGGCCATGCTGGATGAAAAGATTGCCTTTTATCAGCGTGAGATCAAAAAGATTACAGATGCCTCAAATTAACACGATACTCGCGCAAATCATCTTCTTTTACGGTTTCGATGATTTTATCAAGTGCCGCAGCAAGAGCCTCTTTATCCTCTGGCAGCGTTCCTTGAAATTGAAATGCGTTTGATGCACCTAAAGCGGCAAATTGGGTGGGTATTTCCAGGCTTTCAAGCAAAGTGCGGATTTCCTTGTATTTTTCAATCTCGCTTTCCTCTTTCCAGTTGCCGCGCTGGATTTCCTGGTAAAGCTCCGAGTCCGGGTAAATGGTCAGCATATTGACGCCAATGAGTGTCGGATGAAGTTGATTACAAACGTCAGCGGTGGCCTTTGCTCCGATCTCACCACGTCCAGCGCCGGAGATGCTTACCAAATAGAAGAAGCTATAATGAATACCGGCCCGGTCTAACCGCTGGCATTGTTTCACAATATCAGCAGCGGCATAACCCTTATTCATAAATTTCAGGGCTTCATCATCGCCGGTTTCAATTCCGATTGTCAGTCCGTCATATCCGGCCCGATGGAGGGACGCCAATTCCTCGTCCGATTTCAGCGTAACATCTGTGATCCTGGCAAAGCATCCAATCGTTTTGATGGAGGGAACATATTGCCGGATTAAGTCAGCGATTGCCATAAGCCGTTCACATTTCAGTACAAAAGGATTCGCCCCGGTCAAAAAAGCTCTCTGAATACGCTCCGGCTTGGGTAGCCCTTGCAATCGGGCAGTCAGCATCGCAATAGGGTCTGTACTCCAAAGCTGTGCCTCCTGTAAGTCACTCTCTACATCTTCGAGGGGGGATATTCTGAATTTAAACGGCAAATCGTTGTAGAGCGTACAGAATTTACATTTGTGATGGGTACAGCCTGCCGTTACCTCAAGCAGCAGAGAGGAAGCCTCATAGGGTGGCCTCCATATTGTTCCGGTGTAGTGCATAGTAGCACCTCCTTGTCTTTTTCGCCATTATATCATGGTACAAAGAAAATAAAAGTACTGTACTTTTTTGTAGTACCTTGCTTTTTAACTGTAAAGATAATATAATGCCGTCAGGAGGTTGTGAAAAAAATGAGGAAAACAGAAACAGCAATCCACCGCTGCAAAACGATGTCAACCCTCCAAAAAATCTTGGGGGGCAAGTGGAAACTCGAAATTCTATACTATATAGCCTTTAATGATATTCACAGATTTGGAGAACTTCGCCGCCAGCTTGGAGAAATAACAGAATCATCGCTAACAAAGCAGCTCCGAGAATTGGAAGCCGATGGTTTCTTAATCCGGCATGACTTTAAGGAGATTCCGCCGCGAGTGGAATACACTCTATCCGATTTAGGTAAGAGTTTTATTGATGTGATTGATTACATGAAACAGTGGGGAGATCGCAACTTACCTGATGTTATCCAAGAGGGAACGCTATCAGAGCAAGCATAGGGAGTGTGGCCACACTCCCGAAAAACGGCCCCTTTTGGCCCTACCGGGCCGTGTCCGTTTTTGCTTGTTGGGATAGTCCCAAACCCTTATTGAGTGTAACGGATTTATAAATACAGCCTCGAAAGGTATGATAGAAAATGGATGATAACCTTGTATCTTTGAGCAAACTTCAAAGCGATATACAATCCATGAAGTTCCTCTCGGTATTTCTAAAACGTGAACAGCGAGATCAACTAAAAAAGATGGAAGATCAAGTAAAAGATATGATTTTACAAGTAATATCTTTTAATGATCGGTTCTCGCCCTATGGTTGGTGTGCATATGACAGTATGAGTTCTTCGCTAATAAGAAACGCAAATGTAGCTTTTGAACAAGGTGGATTAGCAGAAGCTGAACAAGTTTTGATTAATTATTATAAATCTGATGTCCGTGAAATCACGCATTGGATTAAGAATAGTTCAGAAGCCTTTGCGGTGCGATACGATTTACTGAAAAAGTTTTTTGAAGATCATTTTGCAGAACGTTATCACGCAAGTATTCCACTCGGGTTAATCATTATAGACGGCGCTGTGAATGATTTTACAAAAAGACAGGGCTTTTTTGCTGAAGGTACAACTGTTGACGCATGGGATTGCTTAGTTGGATGTAGCGACGGCCTGACGAAGTTAAAAAGTATTTTTACCAAAAACCGTACAAAAACGAATACGGAAGCCATTACACTCCCATATCGAAATGGCATTCTTCATGGGCGCGATCTAAACTATGCTAACGAATATGTTGCTTGTAAGTGCGTTGCATTGATGTTTGCTGTTTCTGACTGGATGAAAATGAAAAGCAGTGAGAGTGATCGAAAGGCCAAATATGAAAAGTCGATTACTCATGTCCCCATAAAAGAAATCTTAGCAAAATCGGAAGAAAACAAGCAGATACAGAAAGAAATTGCATTATGGGAAAAGAAAGTGGTTACGGTTGGAAAAGATATTCCCGCCAATGGTACACAAGAAAACTATGAAGAATATCCATACATTGTAGCTGTTATCGAAATGTTATCTGCCTGGAAAAATAAAAACTACGGGAAGCTGTCCAACTATCTGCAAAAAATGTTTCCTGGTGATATTTCGGATGGAAAGAGGGCAGGGGAATGTAGAAAGTTTTTTGAAAACAGAATATTTAAGACATTTGAACTTGTTGAAATTGAAGAACGTGCGTGCGCCTTATCAAAAGTGTCTGTTAAAGTATTTTGGACACACAATTGGAAAGAGAAAGAAGCTGTCTTGACTTTTGGATGTGTATATAAAGGCATTGACGGTTGTGTCGGGCTTCCGTGGAGAAATGACGGCGAGTGGATATTAAATCCATGGGATATTCGAGGATTGTATCTATAGCATCTGAAAATGGGAGTAACTTTTTATACCAGCCCTTAATTTAACATTCCAACTGATAGCCTCAAATCAGCCCATCGGCCTACGCATTTAGGCCCTATCCAACGCCCTATTTCCAAGGCTTTCAGACGGCGGTTGTACAGGGGGTAATACGATTTGACCTTCGCCCTCAAAAACGAGGTTCTAAATGCGTAGAAACGGACAAGAAGCCAGGGCAGGAGGCCGATACCCCGGGCGCTCCTGTCCTGGCTTCTGCTGGACTGTGAAACTGTGCTGTTACGCAAGAGGGCCGTGGCCCTCTTGCGGCACCCGCAGAAACCGTACACCCGCTTCGCGTCTGTACGGTTTCTGCGGGTCAGATAACATCCATGATAACCCCCGCTGCTATTTGACCTCCCTGCCTCTCCCTTCCATCCCATTCCCTTCCAGCGGTTTTGCCACTCGCTTCCCAAGGAACGGATAGGAAAGGAATTGGTAATTGATAAGTCTTTACTTGATTTTTCTTTATTTACTTATATCTTTATTTTATTGCATCGGATTTACCTACATAGGATTTTCCAACATCGGTTTTCCCGTCGCAGGTTATTCCAACGCCGGTTGATTGGACGGCAGCTGGGGTTCTTCGTAGATGGTGTACTCCGCTCCCCGCAGCCGTCCCCGGTTGTCCCGTTTCCTCACCCGAACGATATACCCGGCTCGCTCCAACTCGTGGACGGCCTGACGGATGGCATCAAGCTGTTCCCGGTTGATGTAGGCCAGCCCTTGCAGGGTATAGTCCCATTCTTCCGGCAGTGAGAGGATTTGCGACAGCAGACCTTTGGCTTTCAGGGACAGGGATTTGTCCCGCAGGTGGTGGTTGGACATGACGGTGTAATCTGTGGTTTTCTTGACATGAAATACTGGCATGGTATTCACATCTCCTTCCTTTTTAATTCATAATTTGGATTGACATAAGCCTCACTTTCTGCTATACTATTAGTACGACAGGAGGTGAGTAATTTGAGCGACATAGGCACAAGATTAAGGACGCTTCGGGAGGGCATCGGTCTGTCCCAGGCAAAGTTTGGAAAAATCGCCGGCATCCCCCAAGCTACCATCAACCGCTACGAAACGGGCTACTCCGCCGCTCCCATTAAAGTGCTGATCTGGTATGCGGATTACTTCGACGTGTCAATGGATTATATCTGCTGCCGCACCGAAAAGCCGCAGGGCAGGCTATACGAGTTCAAACCGAAAATTCTGGAGGAAGATAAAGACATGAGGCGGTTTGTGGAGATGTGTTTTGACCCCACCTCGCCCATGAATGACCGCTTGAAAAAGGCCATCGTTGAAATGTTGGAGGGGGTGAAAGAGTGAACGTCGTCATTTACGCCCGCTATTCCAGCCACAGCCAGACGGAGCAATCCATTGAGGGCCAGCTTCAAACCTGCTACGAGTTTGCCAAGAACAACGGGCATATCGTGATTGGCGAATACATCGACCGGGCGCAGAGCGGCACAACAGATAGTCGGGCCGAGTTCCAGCGCATGATTGCCGACAGCGACAAGCACGTTTTTGAGGGCGTTCTTGTCTATCAGCTTGACCGCTTTGCTCGGAACCGCTATGACAGCGCCATCAACAAGGCCAAGCTGAAAAAGAACGGTGTTCGGGTGATCTCCGCCAGGGAAAATATCAGCGACGACGCCAGCGGTATTTTGGTGGAGGGCGTGTTGGAGAGCATGGCCGAATACTACTCGGCGGAGTTGTCCCAAAAGATACGGCGGGGTATGGACATCAATGCTGAAAAGTGTTTGAGCAACGGGAGTAATCCGGGCCTTGGCTACTATGTGGACGAGGAACGCCGTTTTCATGTTGACCCGGATGGGGCCGCTGTTGTTCGGGAGATTTTCGAGATGTACGCCAGTGGAAAAACTGTCGCTGAAATCACGAAATATCTCAACGCAAAGCAGGTCAAGACCTCCCAGGGCAAGGAGTTCAACAAGAACAGCCTGCACCGGCTTTTGAGGAATAAGCGATACATCGGCTATTACATCTACAAGGACACAGAAACGCCGGGCGGTATGCCCCGTATCATCGAGGACGAGCTTTTTGAGCGAGTACAGCATATCCTCGACCGCAACAAAAAAGCTCCCGCCCGTTCCAGGGGGCGAGAGGAATATCTGCTGACGACGAAGCTGTTCTGCGGTTACTGTCGGGAGATGATGACCGGCTACGGTGGGACGGGAAAATCAGGGACGGCCTACCGCTATTATGCCTGCAAGAGTGCCAAGAAAAAGACTTGCCGGAAGAAAGTTGTCAACAAGCAGAAAATCGAGGATAGGGTTGTTTTGGAGTGCCGCAAGCTGCTGACGGACAGCAACATTGAAAAAATTGCCCTTGCGGTTGCCGCCGTTTGCGAGGCTGACTATGACAGTTCCGCCATCAAGCGCATCAAGGCGGCAATTCAAGAGGCGGACACCGCCATAGAAAACCTCTGGAAAGCGTTGGAGCGCGGCCAGGTGGTGGATATGATTGCCGAGCGCATTGAGAAGCGCAAACAGGAAAAGAACGAATTGCAGGGCCAGCTTGCCATTGAGATGGGAAAGCAAGTTACATTCACCGTTCCGCAGATCAAGGCGTTTCTCTATTCGCTGAAACGAGGGAATGTCAATGACGAGAACAACCGCCAGGGAATGGTGAATATTTTCCTCCGGGCCATCTATCTCTATGACGATAGAATGACGCTGATCCTCAACGGCGGCGACAGGCCGATCATCATTGATGATATTCTGCTGGACGAGATAGAGGAACATTTTGAGGACGCGGTTTCAAGTCATGCGGGGTGTTCGCCGTTGGTTGCGACCGCTCCACCAAAATGTGTTGATAAAAAAGATGCACAGCAAAAACACCGCATGAAAATGCGGTGTTTTTGCGTAAATGCGAAGAAATCAAGAAAATATAGCTTAAAAAGTTCGAAAACCAAAAATCAGACTCCGTTTTTTCAAAATAACGAAACCGGAGATGCAAAAAGCCCTTTTTTCTCAATAAGGTGAGTTGAACTCTCCGCCACTCCGAGATTAAACTTACATAAAGACAAGCAGCCCTCTGCGGTTCACCGGAACCTATCCGGTGAACCATAGGGGGCTATTTTTCATTTCCCGCCACTGTTACATTTGCTTCGTTTGTCTCTGGTTGTTTGGCGGTAATGGTAATAGCTTTCTCCATGCCTTTCAGTTATACTTGCGTTGCAATCAGCGGAAAGGAGAGAACACCATGCCAGAGACAAGAAACTTATGTGCCCAGCTTCCCTTAGACCTGTATCGACGCGTCTGCGAGGCCAGAGAGCAGTCGGGCCTGACCACCGCGCAGTACATCACCAACCTGTTACTCGAATACTACGAAATGAAAGAAAATGGAGGGAAAACGACTATGGCTAACAACAGCAGAACGATGGCATTCCAGATCTCGGAGGAATTTTTCCAGCGGATCAAAGCCCACCTGGAGCGCGAGACCCAGCGCACTGGCCGGAAGCTGACCCAGCGGGAGTTCGTGCTGGGACTGATCGAGGAGGCCCTGGAGGCAGCGGAGCGGCAAGCCGCAGAGGATATCCCGGAACCGGAGGAGGAACAGCCCAGCGAGGAAGCCGGTGTCAGCCCCTGTGAGGCCCAGCCGGAGGGCAGCGACACCCAGCCCCAGCAGGAGGACAGCCCCGCCGTGTGGGGCGCGTAACGGGCCGTGTGAGGCCACAACAACTGAACAGCGGATGAGAAGCCACCAGAGCATCCTGATCACCGGGATGCTCTGGTGGCTTCTTTTCGTTTCGCCGGAAGAAGGAGGTGAACAACATCACGAAACAAAATGCGGCCTTTCGTTTTACAGACGAGGAGATGGAGACCGCCAAGGGAACAGACCTGCCGGACCTGCTGGGACACTTGGGATACAGCATCCGCCGGGTAGGCAGCCGGTATCACACCACCAGGGAGATGGACAGCATCCGCATCAAGGACCGGCGAACCTGGAAGCGGTACTCCAACGGCACTGGCGGAGACGCCATCACATTTCTCCAGGAGTTCTGCGGCAAGGACTTCCGGGAGGCGGTGAACTACCTGCTGGAGTTCAACGGCAAGCGTACTAGGGACTCCCCTGCTCCGCGCCCCAGGCCAGCCGAGCGGTCGGAAAAGCCCGTCTTTGCCCTGCCCATCGCCCATGCAGATCAGCGGCGGGTATTTGCCTATCTTCAAAAGAGAGGCATCGCCTCCCAGGTCATCCGGGGTTTCATCGAGGCTGGCCTTCTGTACGAGGACAGCCTGCACCACAACTGCGTGTTCGTGGGCCGGGAGGCCAGCGGCAAACCGGTGTTCGCCAGCAAGCGCGGCACCTATGACCTGAACGGCTCCGGCTTCAAGGGGGATGCCGTGGGCAGCGACAAGAGCGTGGCCTTCCGGCTCCCCTGCAACCCGACCCTGGATTGGGTGGCAGTGTTCGAGGCCCCCATCGACCTCATGAGCTTCTGCACCCTGCACCGTGCGGTCACCAGCAACGCCGTGGCCCTGTGCGGCCTGTACCAAGGCCCGCTGGACACCTACCTGCGGGAGAATCCACACCTGAAGCGGATCGTTCTGTGCCTGGACGTGGATGGGCCGGGGCGGGAAGCCACAGAGAAGTTCCAGGCGGAGTACACCGCAAGGGGCTACGAGGTATCTGTCAAGGCTCCCGCTCTGGGCAAGGACTGGAATGAGCTTTTGCAGCACCAAGTTTTTGGAAAGGAAATAGAAGCGCCAAACTCCAAACATTCTCAATCAAAAAAGGAGGAAATCGAATCAATGGCAGACTTAGGGAAACTCATCAGTGCCAAGACCGCCGCCGATACCCAGTGGCGTGAACGGCGGCAGGCGGAGCGGGAGGCCGCCTCCAGCCTCCGGGATGAGAGCGTGGCGGAGATTGCCGCCGACCCGGAGGTGTTCGCCCGGTATCTGGATATGCAGGGGGACAACCTCACCTACAGTGCCGGAAACATCGCCATGGTCATGAAGCAGAATCCGGAGGCCACCGTCGTGTTCACCCGTGACCGCTGGAAAGCCCTTGGCCGCTTTGTGCTGGAGACGGAGCAGGACAAGGGGAGCAAAATCTTTGCCCGGCCCTCCACGGGCCGGGGATATACCTTGGCGGACGCCTTTGATGTGACCCAGACCCAGGGCCGGGACATTGGGACGCCGCACCTGGAGGACAACACCCCGGAGATGGAAACGGTGCTGGTCTCCCTGCTGAACTACTCCCCTGTCCAAGTGACGGCTCAGGAGGAACTGGGTGTCCCGGCGTACTACGACCCCCGGAGCATGGTCCTGGCCGTGGACCCCGGCTGCCCGGACAGCGAGGCATTCGGGGCCATCGCCGCCGAGATCGCCCACGCCCGCTTCCATGATCGGGGCTTTAACCGGACATACAGCCGGGAGGGCTGTGAACTGAGCGCCCAAAGCGTGGCCTATATCCTGTGCCGCCGCTTCGGTATCAGCCGGGATCTGCCGGACCTGTCCAAGCTGCCGGAACTGTTCCGGGGCCGGCAGGATCAGGGGCGGCTGGAAGTGCTGAACGCCATCCGAGACATGGGCAAGCAGATCGGCGGCGGCATCGAAAAGAGCATCACCCCGCCCCAGCGGGCTGCTCCTACCGCCCACAGAGACGCCAGATAACAAGCATTATTCAGGGAAAAAGTAATTGAAAACGGAGGAAAATACCATGAAACGCATTTTCACCATCCTATGCGCCCTGGCCCTCGTCATGGCCGGGAGCGCCACCGCCCTGGCCGCAGATGATACAGGCCAGAGCGCCAGCTACTACCCCATTTTCGTGGAGGAGTACACCTACGGCGACTTTGACGAGCTGCGGATCAACAAGACCTATCAGCTCTCCCTGTCGGACGATCCCAGCCTCATCCCTACAGAGGACTTTGTCCGCAATGGCCGAAGGTATTACCTGCTGGACATGACCCGGAAAGACGAGGTGGGCGTGGATATCCAGACCCATGCGGAAGCCGTCACCCAGGCCAGCGATACCAATAACCTGGAGACCATCCTCCAGCGGCTGGACGCGGAGATGGAGGTGACCACCGAGGACGGCTACGTTGGCATCCTCCGGCTGGACCACACCAGCGTCCAGGTCACTACGGACGGCTACGCCACCAAGACCAGCACCCTCTCCGCCAGCCGCAGCTATCCCAATCTGTCTGAGGCAGACGTATCCCTCATCCCCAAAAGCATCGAGGACAAGGGCAAGACCCTGCCCCTGGGGGATGTGAAGTGGAGCGAGTCCATGGATGTGGACGGCGAGGGCAGCCCCGTCACCCGCTACACCGCCACCGCCAGCTATACCGGGACCGCCTCCAGCCGGTACGCCACCGGCTACACGGTCAGCGCCAGCTACACCGGCGAGGTGTCCAAACCCAACTGTGCCGTGGTCACCTACACCGCCATCTTCGGCAGCGAAAAGGCCCCGGAGGAGTCCAAAGCCCCTGGCGGCGATGAGAACCATGACCCCAACACTACAGAGGACCCGGACGCCGTGAAAGAGCCTGTGGAGCTGTCCGGCCTGAAGCGCCCTGTGATGATCGGGGTGGTGGTGCTGGCCTTGGGTGTTGGCGGTGTGTTCGCCTTTAAGAAGTTCAAAGAGAGGAGATGATCGATTGAAATTGCGAAGTTTTTTGCTGGCTATGATGCTGTGTGCCCTGTGCGTCACCCAGGCCAGCGCCTTGGAATATGACTTCGACGCCCCGGAGGATTACCTGTTCGGCCAGCCCACCAGCGATGACACCATCTACGAGTGGGAAAACCCCAACGTGGACCGGAGCAAGAACACGGCCCTCGTGGCCCCCGGTTTCGGGACCCCCACCAGCTACCTCCCCAGCAGCGGCGAATATCTCACCCCAAACCTTATCCCCGGCGCGTTGTCTGGCGGGCTGGTGAATCAGGTGGGCAGCGCCAACATCAACGGAGGGACGGCTGGCAGCTCCGTCATCCCCGGCCAGTATCCCTTGGTGAGCGGCAATATCACCATGACCCAGATCCCCGGCGGCAGCCCCACCGACATCGCCCAGGGCAGCACCAGCGGCGGCTACACCGAGGTGACGGACGATCTCTACTACAGCAACGGCAGTCTGGGAACGCTGAAGATCCCCGCCATCAACCTGACCGTCAAGGTCTACCAGGGTACGGACAGCGCCGCGCTGAAGAAGGGCGCGGGCCACTTCACCAACACCAGCATCTGGGATGGAAATGCCTGTTTCGCGGGCCACAACAGAGGTGTGAACAATCACTTCGGGAAGATCCATACCCTGGAGGCTGGCGACACCATCACCCTGACCACCATGCTGGGGACCCGCAGCTACGTGGTGGCCAACGTGGAGAAGGTCAGCGTGAACGACTCCAGCGGCACCGCCTCCACTACGGACAACCGTGTCACGCTGTACACCTGCGTCATGGATCAGCCGGAGTACCGCTGGAAAGTGACAGCGGTAGAGGGATGAGCGTGGAATACCAGAGTGCCATAGAGGAATTGGCGCAGGTATTGGCCAACCGCTTTGCGCGGCTTGCGCGGGGCTGGGAGGCCAGTACGCCCGGTAAGCGGCAGGACGATTTGGAAAATATCCTTGCAGCCCGGAATGTAGCGGCTAAACTCCAGGATCTGGTTACGGAATCGGACGCTGTGGCCCTGCTGGCATTGGAGGACCCGCTGAAAGCTGTGGCGGATCAGTGGCTGAAATTGACGGGGCTGGATCGTCCCCAGGACGAGGCCCTCATCCGTTGTGTCAGAATCTTGTGCGGTGATACACCGCAGCGGGATAGCCAGCAGGCAGGAACAAAGAAAAAGCCACACCGCCGCAGTTCCATGACGAGATAATACGGCTAAAAACTGTCTGCGGATTGTGTTCGACTTTCCTTCCGCTATGTGGTATGGTTCGGTTTGCGAAAGCCCCACTATATTACGAAACGGAGGAATTGAGCATGAAAAACAGAAAAATCCTGTCCCTGCTCTTGACCGGAACCATGACCGCGGCCCTACTGGCCGCCCCCGCCCAGGCAGCAAACCCGCCTGACGCAATTCGGGTAAGCAGCTACAAGGGCAGTACCCTGGAGGTGGGAGAGCGAAGCGGCCTCATTATCGGCCCCAGCGGGGCCGACTACACCGTCACCTCCAGCGACCCGGACACGGTGCTGGTGGAGCAAATCACGGGCTTTTGGGTAGCGGTCGCCAAGGGGGCGGGAACTGCGGAGATCACTGCCGCCAACCGCGCCGGAGTGTGTGGAACCCTGACACTCACAGTTGGCTCCGCCAATGCACCCGCCAGCCCAGACAGCACAAATCAGCCGGAAAACCTGGAAATACGGCAGGAGCTGATTCGCCTGATCAACCAGACCCGCAAGGCCAACGGCGTGTCGGAGCTGCCTGTCAACGAAGCCCTGATGAACGCCGCCCAGGTCTGCTCCGACCGGCGCTATACCTGGCATCACTCACAAGAGGAGTGTCAGGCCGCCGCCGATGCTGGTTACCCCTACGGCTTCGGGGATAACCTCACCGTGTTCACCGGCACAGAGGATGCCGCCCAACACGCCCTGGACAACTGGATCAACTCTCCCGGTCACTTCCAGACCATGATCGACCCGGCCTGCGACTGCATCGGGGTGGGCGTGACCCAGCACGATGGCATTACCTACTGTTTTATGTTCGTTGGAATCCCCAACAGCGTCAACTTCTATGCGTAACAGAATCGAAACCGGGAACGGCCTTTCAGCGCAAGCTGGAGGGCCGCTTTTTATTCCCCAAAATGAAAGGAGCGTTTGATTTATGCGAAAAACCTATTCCGCACTCACCCGCATGACGGCTCTGCTGCTCGTGCTGGTGTGTGTGCTGGGCCTGCTGCCCGCAACGGCACTGGCGGCGAACCCCAGCACCATCAAAATGGACGATTGTGCTTACAGCGGGACCAAGTACGACTCCCCGGCCCTGGGCGAGTGCTATATGCACCAGATGCACTTCAACTACAACGGCAAAAGCACCATGGGCTTCTGCGCTGAAAAAGGCAAGGGGATGGGGTGGTCGCTGAAGGGCCACACATGGGGCAATCCCAAGCCCATTTCCGACCCCACGGTCAAGACCATGATGGCCTATTTTTACGCCCATTCTACCGGAGTCTTTACCGATCAGGCCAAGGCTCTGGGCGTGGACGATGTGTGGAACAGCGACTACACCTGGACCATGAACTCCTGGACGCAGGCTGTTGTCTGGCGGTACAAGGCCGGTCTGCTGTCCGACCCCGTGGTGGCCTGCGCGGAGGAGCTGCTGTGCGTCTATAACAATCTGGAACACACCAATTACTCCAGCATTGACGATGAGATGGACGGCAGATCGTTCCGGGACCGGGCGCAGTATATCCTTGACCTGGGAGCGCAGGGCGTGTGGGGCGAGTGCGAGGTCTATGAGTACGCCTACAGTGGCCCCGGCTCCAGCTACCATCCCTCCAACGATGTGCAGGCTGTCATGGTGGGGGAACTGAATGTCACCCGTGAAAAGTACAGCCTGACAATCAAGAAGGTGGATTCCACCAATCCCAACAAGACTCTGCCCGGAGCTCGTTTCCTCGTTGCCTCTGAAAATGGCGCCTATTCCAAGGAAGTGGTGACAGGGAGCGATGGTACCGTGACCGTACCCAATCTGGAGGCCGGCACCTACGCCGTGACCGAATTGGAGGCCCCGGAGGGCTACGAGATCGACAATCGTGCGACACGTTCGTAACTGAAAAGGTTACGCACTAAGTCGAAAGGCTAAAAAGCCTGAAATCTTAGGAGAACTGACAATCCGATGGGTGGAATGACAGGGTAACGCCTTGAAACGCCCACACTGATACTCCGATTGGCGGCGGTATGCAACTGCCTAACCGTCAAAAGCTCGGTGAAGTCGGCAGAGAGTGACCGTAAGCGGGATTTTCCTGCACGAAACCTGTCCAGAGGTGGATGGCGTCACCTATATGCCGGGTGTCGGATACTCATGGTGAGAATGTATGAAAATACTGGCGTACTTCCGAATGTACGGGTCTAAACGTTTGGATTTGTCGAAAGGCAATTTCCCATTAAATTGGGGTGTCCGTGGATTAGTAAGATTGGTTGTTATGAACGTCCACATACCGTTACAGGCGGTAAGATTCTTTGAATTGGGCACAGGCTTAGAGGAAGCGCCTAAAAGTATCTAATGATAGGATTGTTGGAACGTGGTAAACCGGGACGTGAATGATAAAGCTGTTGCAGGCTGATGTCACGCTGATGAGGAAAAGCGAAAACCAGCAGAAAATGCTGGTATATCAGTTATGATATTCCACTATCGCTATAACTTATCTTAATCCCGGCGAAAGTGGTGGCACAGTACCTGTGAAGCGGGAATAAAAAGCCCGTGGAGGGATAGCCACCAGTCGGATTTAGAAACAAAAACTGAAAACATAACAAACACAGCTTCGAGTATGACAAAGAAAATCCTAACCGAAAGGGGTGGGTGCCTGTGTTGACTTCGGAGCAGCAAAAGCGCAAACCAAAACAAAGCAAAATCCGCTATACGGAGTATTACGACCTGCAAAGCATCTTTGACAGTCTGTATGCTGACAGCCTGAACGGCAAGACCTTTCAGAACCTCATGCGCCTGATTGCAAGTGAGGAAAACATCAAACTGGCATATCGGACAATTAAGGGCAACAAAGGAAGTGGTACTCCCGGCGTGGATAAGCGGACAATCAAAGACCTTGCCGCACTTCGTGAGGAACAATACGTCCGGCTTATTCAAAAACAGTTCAGTTGGTACACTCCCCGCCCGGTGAAACGGGTGGAAATCCCCAAACCCAACGGAAAAACAAGACCGCTGGGGATTCCTACAATTGTTGACCGCATAGTGCAGCAATGTATTTTACAAGTGATTGAACCAATCTGTGAAGCAAAGTTCCATGAGCGTTCCAACGGCTTCCGCCCAAACCGCTCTACGGAACACGCCATAGCACAATGCTGTCGGCTCATGCAGATACAGCACCTTCATTATGCGGTGGATATTGACATTCAAGGCTTCTTTGACAATGTAAACCACGGGAAGCTGATAAGGCAGATGTGGAAAATGGGTATTCGGGATAAAAAGCTGCTGTGTATCGTCAAGCAGATGTTAAAGGCACAGGTGGTGCTTCCAGACGGAACGAGGACAACTCCAACCAAAGGAACGCCGCAGGGCGGCATTTTGTCGCCACTGCTCTCCAACATAGTGCTGAATGAGCTTGACTGGTGGGTGACTTCCCAGTGGGAGGAAATGCCTACCCATTACGAGTACAAAACCCGGCAGAACGCCCACGGTACAGATATTAGATATTAAAAGTCACACCTACCGGGCGCTCAGGCGGAGCAAACTCAAAGAAATGTACATCGTGAGGTACGCTGATGACTTCAAAATCTTTTGCCGGAAACGGCAGGACGCTGAAAAGGCGTTTGAAGCAACGCGGCTATGGCTAAAAGACCGGCTCGGACTGGAAATCAGCCCGGAAAAGTCTAAAGTCATCAATCTAAAACAGCGGTATTCGGAGTTTTTGGGATTCAAGATGAAAGTCTACCCCAAAGGGAAAAAATACGTGGTCTGTTCACACATGAGCGATAAAGCCATAAAGCAGGCAAAGGGAAAAATATCTGCCGCTATCCGGGCGATACAGAATCCGGCAGATGACCGGGCGCAGTACATCGCCATTCAGCAATACAATTCCGTGGTTGTCGGACTGCATAACTATTACCGTCTGGCAACACACATCAGCGTAGATTTTCCAAAGCTGTCCTATGGACTGAAACTGCAAATGGCAAACAGGCTTCGGGAATTGACACCAAAAGGAAAACTGGAACGTGGATTCATTAAGGAACGGTATGGAAAAAGTAAACAGCTAAGGTTTTTGAACGGACACCCTCTCATTCCAATGGGATATGTCCAAACAAGAAACGCCCAGCACAAAAAGAAAACCGTCAATCGGTACACGCCGGAGGGACGGGCAGAAATCCATAAAAATCTTGGTATCAATACCGATACGATGATATGGCTCATGCAAAACCCTGTGCTGGACAAAACGATTGAGTTTGCAGACAACCGGATTTCTCTGTTTGCGGCTCAATATGGGAGGTGTGCCATAACTGGCGCTGACCTTATGCCTTACGACATTCGCTGCCACCATAAAGAACCGCTTGAAAACGGCGGTACAGATGAATACAGCAACCTTGTTCTTGTAATCGAAGCAGTACATATCTTAATCCATGCCACTTTGGAAGAAACAATCCAGAAGTACCTAAAGGAACTCCAACTGAACAAAAAACAACTGGAAAAACTGAATAAACTGCGAAAACTGGCGGGAACGCCTGTAATCGCATAACAAATCTTTTAATGCTGTAACGAAGTGTGTAAGTTATGTTTAAAACGAACAATTTCTAAATTCGATGGGGCGCCGTGTGCGGTGAAAGCCGCATGCACGGTGCTAAGCGGGGGAAAAGCCGGAAACATTTGAAACTGTAGGCTTACCTATCGCGATCCGGTTCCAAGAGCCAGGGCATGAAGCACTTGATACCTAAATTGATGTAAAGACAAATGCGTTGTGTATGCCGCAGTTTTTGGAGAAGAATTGCAACAGTGCATTGTGTTTTCTCAATGGAGGCGGTATAATAGTCGAAAGGCCATAGGGCCGGGGCTGTTCCTGCTGGCCCCAGCCCGGAAAGGTGGAACAGGCTATGAAAATCAGCTACAAGCCGCTGTGGAAAACACTGATTGACAAGAACATGAGCAAGAAAGATTTACGGCTCCAGGCGCATTTGACAACGAACCATATCGCCAACATGGGCAAGGGGGAGCATATCTCCATGCCGACCCTTATCAAGATTTGCGAAACGCTGAATTGTGATATTTCTGATGTGATTGCGCTGGTGCCAGACGATGACCCGTAAGGGAGAAAGGGCAGCACAATGAAAATCGAATTGGACTATGTGAAAGTGGGCGATTACTACCTCCCCAACCTGGCAGCGGAGCCGTACCCCAAGCGCGGCCTGGGCAAATATGGCCTGCTACGTCTGCGGTATCTGAAAGAGCATCGTCCCATCGTTTGGGCCGAGTATGTGATGGAGGGCAAGCTGTACGCCCATCTGCTGGAAGTGGAGGATGCCGCCCATGACCTGCTGGACAGCATGATGCCGGGGATGTCAAAGGAGGCTGGGGCCACCGAGGATTTGAAAGCCCGCGACCCCATGCGCTGGGTGGGGTTGATGAATTGCTGTAAGGCCCAGGTGGAGGAGATTATTTTTGCGGAGTTAATATACATCTAAGACAATTTTGAGAATTGCTCTGATAAAATGCAACTTCGGCACTTTTTAGGGTGCCGAAGTTTTTGTCAAATCTTCAAGAAATCTTCAAAATCATTTGGTATCGTTAGACCACAATCTCAAGAGAGGATGTGTCTAATATGAGTTATATTTTGCAAACAACAAATCTCTGCAAAAATTTCAAAGGACAAATGGCGGTAGACAATGTATCGTTGAATATTCAGCGCAACTCAATTTATGGGCTGCTTGGGCCGAATGGTGCGGGGAAATCTACCATCTTGAAAATGATTACAGGTATTCTCCGTCCCACCTCTGGCGCGATTGAATTTGACGGACATCCGTGGAACCGGGCGGATTTGGAAAACATTGGTGCTTTGATTGAGATGCCTCCGCTCTATGAAAATCTCTCGGCCTATGAAAACCTGAAAGCCCGAACGCTGGCCCTGGGGCTTCCAGAAAGCCGCATCAAGCAAGTGCTTGGTATTGTGCAGCTTGAGAATACTGGAAAAAAACGGGCAGGCCATTTTTCGCTGGGAATGAAACAGCGGCTTGGAATTGCCTTGGCTCTGTTGTCACAGCCCAAATTGCTTATCTTGGACGAACCGACAAATGGGTTAGACCCGATTGGTATTCAAGATTTGCGTGAGCTTATCAGAAGTTTTCCGCAAAAAGGGATCACCGTCATATTGTCCAGTCATATACTCTCCGAAGTTGAGCAAATTGCTGACCACATTGGCATTATATCTGCCGGACATTTAGGCTATGAAAACGAAATCCATAAGAACCACGATCTGGAACGTATTTTTATGGATGTTGTTGGCGCACATAGGGAAAGGAGTGAGAAATAATGTTCGGGATTGTACGTTCGGAACTTCTTAAAATGCGGCACAGCTTCTCAATGAAATTGATTTTTGGTGCGCCATTGGCAACTGTACTTGTCGGCTTTTTATTGAGCAGTCATGCAGTACAATATTCGGCTTACAACTGGTGGTACACTATGCTTCTTCCTGTTGTGACCGCACTGTGGGCCGCAGGTACAGTTATCCGTGAGAAAAATACAGGGCTGCAAAACATTGTTTGTTTGCCGTTCCCTTCTGCGAAAATATGGATTGGCAAAGGACTTGCCCTGGCTGCTGTGCTTTTTATCAGCAATCTGCTCATGTGGTCATTTACTACGGGAATTGCCAGTTTTACGACTATGAATATTTCGCCGCTGGACAGCATAATCGGCTGTATGCTGCTGTTCCTTACTTGCTTGTGGCAACTCCCTTTTGTTATGCTGATAGCAAGCAAAACAGGGTATCTTCCCTCTGTGCTAATAACTTTTGTGGCGAATATTGTTTCATCTACTATTGGCGCAGAAAAAGCATGGTTCTTTCTTAATCCATACGCTATTCCGGCCCGTGTAGTTTGCCCATTTTTCAAGATACGTCCTAACGGACTCCCCATTGAGGACGGTTCTCCGTTATTGGCTGTTGAGCACATTTTTCCCGCTCTTGCCATTAGCTTGGCATTAGCTGCTGCCTCCTTTTGGATTTGCTCTAAATTGCTTGGAAGTGGGGGAAAGTCCAATGGCTAACTATATCTGCTATTTGAAAAGTGATTTATACAAATTGTGTCATTCCTGTTTTTTCCTTCTGCACGCTATTTTTGCCGTATGTGGGGCGGCTATGATGTCACTGTATGCAGGCGTTTCCCAAAGCGATGACATCAATAAACTGGCTGCTTATTTTCAGATCATGGCCGTTGCTTTTCCCTTTGCAATCGGGATTGTCTGCTATGTTGCAGCAGAACAGGAAGCAAAAGCAGGACATTTTCAAAATATATTGACACTTCCATACAGACAGAAAGCCGCTCTTTCCAAATTGACTATTTTGCTTGTGACTGGACTTTTGGCAACCGTATTGAGTAGTGTACTATTTGGTGCGCTATTTCCACTGGTTGGCGGCACAACTGAAATTCCTTCCGGATTTTATACAGTAATTCCACTTGTCCTTTGGGGCAGTAACATTTTGCTGTATGGTATTCATTTCGTATTAGCAATTCGATTTGGTAAAAATTTGGGAATAGGGATTGGAGTGTTCGGGAGCCTTTTGGTTGCGCTTCTCCAAACAGGATTAGGCACGGGGATCTGGTTTGTCATCCCTTATGGCTGGGGTATTCGTTTTTCTTCTTACGTTCTGGAAACGACCTTTGGCCTAATGCCGCCAGACAGAATAGGTATGGATTTTGGCATCCTCTTTTGCATATTGTCAACTTGTGCTATAATAGGAATTGCAGTCCTCTGGTTTTCCAGATATAACGGAAATCGGTCAGCCGATTGAGAATGGAGGTAGAACTGATGAATTGGTTGGGCAATATTATTTGGTTCTTGTGCTGCGGACTATGGCAGGGAATTTCTTGGCTGGTTGCCGGTGTTTTATGGAGCATTACCATTGTCGGTATTCCGATTGGCCGTCAATGCTTTAAGTTTGCGTCACTTGCTTTCTTCCCTTTTGGAAAAGATGTGAATTATGGCGGCGGTGCTATGTCTGCGATTGCCAATATCTTGTGGCTGCTTATCAGCGGTATCCCTTTGGCGTTGGTGGCGCTGCTGAATGGGGTGCTTTTGTGTTGTACGATTATCGGGATTCCTTTCGGAGTACAGTGCTTCAAAATGGCAAAACTGGCGTTGATGCCTTTTGGCGCAACAGTAATGTAGATGTCCTTGGAGCGTAAATAGGGCTATGAAAAAGAGGTTATCTCAAGCGGAATATATAAACCAGGACAGAGAGGTGAGATAATGGCGCATATATTGGCAGTGGATGATGATATAGCTATGCTCCAGCTTGTCAGGCGTGTTTTAGAAAAAGATCAGCATTTAGTTACACTTCAATCAAACGCCAAAGCAGTCACAGAAATGGATTTTTCAAAGTTTGGCTTGATTTTGCTGGATGTTATGATGCCGGAAATTGATGGTTTTGACCTCTGCAATCAAATCCGTGACCGTGTAGATTGCCCGATCATTTTCCTTACTGCAAAAACGCAGGAAAGTGAAATTGTTCAGGGATTAGGACTTGGAGCAGATGACTATATCACGAAGCCGTTTGGGACAAACGAACTTAGAGCGCGGGTAAATGCTCACTTGCGGCGTGATGTAAGAGAAAAGAAAAGCAGCTTTTCAATATCCGGCGTCATTTTTCACCTCAATGCAAAAGAAGCTGAAATCAATTCAAAAAAGGTTCCGTTGACAAAAAGCGAGTACGAAATATGCGAATATCTGGCACGACATCATGGACAAACATTTACGCGGGAGCAAATCTATGAGGCGGTCTTTGGATTTGACGGAGAAAGTGATAGTTCTGTTATCTCTACTCACGTCAAGAATATACGCGGGAAGTTAGCTGAATTTCATTTGTCAACGATTGAAACAATTTGGGGGGTTGGCTATAAATGGGTGTAAGAAAACTGCGTACTGTTTTTATGAAGTATGCGATATTTCTTGCGCTTGGTGTCTTTCTGGTTGCTTTTGTCAACATAGCCTTCTATCTATTTGGCGTTGAAATTGGATTTATATACCCAATAAATAGAATGAGCGCAGAAATAGAAAATGCGAGGGGAAGTTTACAATCCACAGATCGGATTACAGAAAATGAAATACCACCTCTTTGTGAATATGCCCTTTTCACAAAAGACGGAAAGTATATTGGCGGTTCGCTCGACCAGGAAGAACCAGCTTCCGTTTGGAAAATGTGCATTGTGAACCATCAGACAAGCAGCAAGCCTTATCTGTATGCTGTGATAGACAGGACTGACGAAATACTGATTTTAAGGTATAGAATGACCGCCCAATTCAGCAATCCACTGCTGCATAGAATATTTTCTTCGGCAGATTGGGTGTTAATTGCTGTCATTATATTGGAAATCCTGCTTCTCTTGATTGTTTTGTCATATCTATTCGGGAAATACCTTGGGAACAAAATGGATAAATTGCTGACTGCTGTAAAGAAAATTGAGCAGCAGGATTTGAATTTTGAGGTTGAAAAAAGCCATTTATATGAAATCGACTTAACTCTTGACGCACTCAATCACATGAAATTGGCACTAAAAAAATCGCTTACAGAACAATGGCAGGCTGACAAACTGCGGCAAGAACAGATTTCTGCATTAGCCCATGATCTCAAGACACCGCTAACCATCATCCGAGGCAATACGGAATTGTTGTACGATACTGACTTAACAATAGAACAACAGGAATGTGCTGACTACATCACAGACAGCTATACGCAGATGCAAGTTTATGTTAAAACCCTGATAGACCTGTCTACGGCTTCAACAGGGTATCAGCTTAATAAAGAAATCTTTAATCTTCCTGATTATCTAAAGCAAGTGAAAGTATCAATAGATGCTTTGTGCAGGACAAAAGAAATTCATTTGCGAATGAGTATGTCCGACATCCCGATGCAACTAACCGCAGATAAGGTTTTGTTAGGACGTGCCATTCAAAATGTGGTAAATAATGCGTTGGACTATTCCCCGCAAGATGGAACACTTCATATAGATATCTGCGGAAAAGACAATTTCGTTGAAATTTCAGTCACGGACGAGGGGGAAGGATTTTCTAACGAAGCGTTGCAGCACGCGCAAGAACAATTCTTTATGGACGACCAAAGCCGTAATTCAAAGATGCACTTTGGTATGGGCCTATATATTGCAAAATCCATTATGGAACAACATAGTGGTGAGCTTGTCTTAGAAAACTCCAAAAGTACAGGCGGTGCAAAAGTAATTTTGAAAATTCCATTTTGATAGGATGGGTGGCTTTTATAGCCACCCATTTTTTGCAAATCTTTATGAAATCTTCAAAACCTTCTCTTATTATATCTCTAAAGTAAATGATCTGCCCAGCGGCAGAAAAGAAAAAACCGTTGCTGGGCAGGCCGATTCCTCATGTCCAAACGCTCTTTCCAGTGGCGGTTTTGATTATTCAAAGCCGCCATTTTTATATCCACTGGCGGCACATAGGAGGACGCCGCCATGCGACAAAAGGTAGATAGGCATTTATCAAAAAAAGCCTGACCCCCACAGCGGCGAACTCCACCCAGACTTGCGAAAACAGTCGTTTCCTGACGGCTCATACTGTTATGCCCCGCA
>NZ_QWKI01000084.1 GCF_009911645.1 Pseudoflavonifractor sp. 60 | reverse complement strand
GGCCAGCGACACCGGCCTCGCTGCCGTTCCCCGCCCTTCCCCGTTCAGACCCCAAAAATCTGAACGGAGGAAAGGACAATGGAAATTACCATCAAAATCAATGGGAGGTTTGTGTCCGTTGAGGTCAGTGCCGAAGTTGCTGACTATCTGGAACAGGCCAAGCGGAACAATCGGAAACTTTACCGGGAGCGTCAGCGGTATTGGGATGGGCGCGAGTGTGACGAGTACATAATCGCTACCGAGGGCCGTTTGCCCTATTGCGCCACCCCGGAAGAATTGGTCTGCCAGCGGGAAACGCTGGATGAAATTCTGGCGGTGCTGGCGCTCTGCACCGATACCCAGCGGGAGCGGTTCTTGCTCTATGCGCTGTACGATTTCAGCTATGTGGAGATTGCTGAAATGTGCGGTTGCTCTAAGTACGCTGTCCGCGACAGCATTATGGCGGTGAGGAAAATTTTCAAAAAGAATTTCCAAAAGTGACCCCACGACCGG
>NZ_QWKI01000083.1 GCF_009911645.1 Pseudoflavonifractor sp. 60 | reverse complement strand
ATCACCGGGAGGGACAAGCAGTTTCGGCTGTTTGTCCCTCCTGTCATTTAGGAGGTCAAAATGAAAATCATCAACCTACGGCTCCACTACCCCCACTGTCAGCAGGACAAGCTGGTGGAGGTCAGCGAGGAAGTCTTTGACGTGCTGTGCCAGTCCGTCCGGGAAATGCGGAACTATGAGCGCCGCAAACGGTATCACCGGGCGTTCTACTCGCTGGATGCCTACGACTGGACGGAAAACTATGCCCTGGAACACAGCCCGTCCCCGGAGCAGCTTGTCATGCTGGCCGAGGAACAGGCGGAGCGTGACCGGCTGGCTGCTGCCTTGCGGGAGGCCCTGGCCTACGCCACCCCCACCCAGGCCCGCCGTGTCTGTGCCTACTATCTGGGCGGGCTGACCCAGCAGCAGATCGCAGACCGTGAGCGCGTCCACAACAGCAACGTGTGTCTGTCCATCCGCCGTGGCCTGTGCAATCTCCGCCGCTATTACGCAGACCACCCCCAGGGGAAGTGAGGGCGGCATGGCAATCATCAATTTGCGAAAGCACTATTACCCGCTCTACACAAAGGACACGTTCATTGAAGTGCCGGACGAGGTTGCCGCCGTCATGGAGGAATGTCGGCTCTACGAGAACCGGCAGGAGGGCCGGAAAAGTTACTATCATGTTTACTCCATGGATTGCAGCCCCGGCATTGAGAACCATGCCATGTTCCTGGTACAGTCCCCGGAGGATTTGATAATCCGGGAAATTGACGAGGCCGCTGAAGAACTGCTGTTGGAGCATTTGGCGGAGGCCATATCACAGCTATCCCCCACCCAGGCACGGCGGCTCCATGCCCGGTATGCCTTGAAGAAAAAATTTCGGGAGATTGCGGCGGACGAGGGCATCAGCGGGAGTTGTGCCTGTGACAGCGTGACCGGCGCTCTCAAGAAATTGCAGAAGATTTTTGCTAAAAATGGCTGGCTGGAAAAGGAGGATTGACAGCTATGGACAAGCCCCAGGATGAGCAGGAAGTTGAGAAGAAAATCGCCCAATATCAGAACCGCCAGAAGATTTTGCTGAACAAAAAGCGCAGCGAGGAACACCGGGCCAGGACGCACCGGCTGATTGGCCGTGGGGCCATTTTGGAGGCTGTTTTCCCCGCTGTCATGGAAATGGAGGGCGAGGAAGTCAAAGCGTTTCTTATCGCTCTTTCCCGTCTGCCGGGGGCGGCGGAGCTTGCGGAAAAGGCGCAGAACGCCAGAGACAAGGGGTAGTCCGTTCGTAGAACGGCGCACTTATACACCGTGGCCGGTGTCGTGCGCCCTGCCGGGGGCTTGTTGCGTCCTTCGGACGCGATGGGGGCTGCGCCCCCAAACCCCCGCACCCCCGCCAGAAAGTGACACCCGTTGCGCGTCTGTCACTTTCCGGCGGGGCCAATATCCAGCACTGAAAGGAGGTGCGTTTTTACGGCAATTTTCCATTGTCCCATCCAAATTATCCAGCGGAGCCAGGGCAAGTCCGCTGTGGCCGCTGCCGCCTATCGGAGCGGCGAAAAGCTGGTAAACGAGTGGGACGGCATGACCCACGACTACACCCGCAAGGGCGGTGTTGTCCATACAGAAATCATGCTGCCCGCCCACGCCCCGCCAGCGTTCGCAGACCGCTCCACCCTCTGGAACAGTGTGGAGGAAATCGAAAAATCCAGCACCGCCCAGCTTGCCAGGGAAATTGAAGTGGCCTTGCCGGTTGAGTTGTCCAGGGCGGAGCAGCTTGCCCTTGTCCGAGCGTTCGTCAAGGAAAATTTTGTGGATGCTGGAATGTGCGCCGACTTTGCCATCCACGATAAAGGAACCGGCAACCCTCACGCCCATATCATGCTCACCATCCGCCCCATTCGAGAGGACGGCAAGTGGGGAGCAAAATGCCGCAAGGTGTACGATTTGAACGGCCAGGGCCAGCGCATCCCGGATGGCAAAGGCGGCTGGAAGAACCATCGGGAGGACACCACCGACTGGAACCAGAGAGGGAACGCCGAGAAGTGGCGGGCGGCGTGGGCGGCTTATACCAACCGGGCCTTAGAAGTTGCTGGCAGGCCGGAGCGCATCGACCACCGCAGCTACAAGAGGCAGGGCGTTGACAAAATTCCAACCGTTCACATGGGGCCTGCCGCCAGCCAGATGGAGCGCCGGGGCATTGTCACCGAGAAAGGAAATATCAACCGGGAAATCGCCGCCGACAACAAGTTGCTGAAAGAAATTAAAGCCCGTATTACCCGGCTCTACAACTGGAGCAAGGAGCAATCTACCCAGCCCCAGGGTCGGGAAAGCATCATGGATTTTCTTTTCCAGGCAAGGCAGGACACTGCCCCGACTTCCCGCTATGGCAAGGTCAAGGCGCTCAAGGCGGACGCAAAACTTTTCAATTTTCTGATGGAGAACGGTATCAAATCCATGCAGGAATTGTTTGACAAGGTTGCCGCCATGAACGGTGATTATTACGATTTGCGCGGCAAGATTGTCAAGACCGAACGCCGGTTGTCTGTTTTGAATGAGCGGCTGGAAATGTGGGAGCAGTATCAAAAATACAAGCCTGTCCGCCAAAAGCTGGACAAGGTTTCGCCGGGAAAGCGAGAGCAATTCGAGCAGCGGCACAGCGCCGACCTTGCCCTGTTCCATGCCGCCGTCCGCTACCTGGACACGCTGAAAGCCTCCGGCGAGGCCATCACCCCCAAGGCGTGGAGGGCCGAGGTCCAAAGGCTGACCGCCGAGAAAGACGCTGATTATTTGAAAATGCGTGATATGCGGGAGGATATTAAGGCGGTTGAGACTTTGAAAAAGACCGCCGAGCGTCTTGCCAGGGAGGGCCAGACCCAGCGCAGGGAGGAACAGGAGCGATGATACCCCACATGACCTATCCGCAGTACCGCACTGTCCAACGGCTGGTACATAGCTGCTGCAACTACGACCGGGGGAATTGTCTGCTGCTGGACGATGGGGAGGAATGTGTCTGTCCACAAAGCATTTCCTACTCACTGATCTGCCGCTGGTTCCGGGCCGCTGTGCTGCCGCTGGATGAAAGCCTGTGCGCCGCTCTGCTCTACCGGGAGGACATGAAGAAATGCGTCCTGTGCGGAGGCCGGTACATTCCCAAGTCGAACCGGGCCAAATACTGCCCTGATTGCGCCGAACAGGAGCGGCGGCGAAAGACCCGTGAACGGGTGCGCCGTCATAGGGCTGGTATGTAACGCTTTAGGCCCAAAACGGCCCTGATTTTTCAAGGCTTTCCGGGCGTGGTCGATAGGGGGGCTGTATGTTATCATTCCGAACCCCTAAAACGGCCCTCTAACGGCCCACAAATCGGGAGGTGAACACGATTGCCGATTACATGACTGCCGACACCAAATTGCCGCCCTACCTGCCCTATCCCCGTTTTTTGATGGAGGCGGATTTGGCGCTGGCTACCAAGCTGGTCTACGCTGTTCTGCTGGATAGGGCGCAGCTCTCCCAGGCCAACGGCTGGGCTGATGACAGCGGCCAGATTTACATTGTCTTTCCCATTGCCGAGATTGCCAACGCCATTGACCGCAGCCCCATGACAGTGAAGAACGCCTTGAACGAACTGGAAACCGCCGGTCTGATTGAGCGACACCGACGGGGACAGTCCCAGCCGAACCGCATTTTTGTCAAGATACCTGATGGACAAGATATTGTCCGCTTGATGGACAAAAAACTGTCCTCCAGATGGACAGAAAATTGTCCTCCTGATGGACAGAAAACTATCCCTTTGATGGACAGAAAATTGTCCACTAATAACCTTACGAGTAACCTGAGTGAATTACCTTACGGGAGAGAGGGCGCGTGCGCCCGCGCGCGAGGCCGCTATGAGAATGTTTTTCTGACCGAGGCGGAGGTTGCCGAGCTGCAAGCCGACTTTCCCTCTGTCTGGCAGGAGTACATCGAGCGTTTGTCTGAATACATGGCCTCCACCGGCAAGACCTACAAGAGCCACGCCGCCACTATTCGCCGCTGGGCCAAGGAGGACGGCCGAAAAAGAAAAAATATGCCTGACTATTCGTGCAAGGAGGGCGAGAGCCTATGAACGATTTTGACAGCATCATCAAGCGCATCACCGTGACCCGGCTGGAACCGGGGGACTATACCGGCGAGGACGGGCTTTTGTACTGCGGCAAGTGCCGCACCCCGAAACAGTTTCGCATGGAGGCCCCGCCGTTGGAGGGCCGCTTGCTCCCCCACCCCTGCCGCTGTGAGCAGGAGCGCATCGACCGGGAGGCAGCGGAGCAGGAGGCCCGCCGTCACCGTCAGGCCGTGGCCGAATTGAAGCGCTGGGGCTTTACTGACCCCGCCATGAGGGAGTGGACGTTTGCCAATGACAACGGCAAATGCCCGCAGATGAAACACGCCCGGTTCTACGTTGAGAACTGGACGGCCATGCAGGAGGAAAATATCGGCTATCTGCTGTGGGGAGGCGTGGGGACTGGCAAAAGCTACTTTGCCGGTTGCATCGCCAATGCTCTGATGGAACAGGAAGTGGCCGTCCGCATGACGAACTTTGCCCTGATACTCAACGACCTGACCGCCAGCTTTGAGGGCCGCAACGAGTACATAGCCCGCCTCTGCCGCGCCCCGCTGCTGATACTGGACGATTTTGGAATGGAACGTGGGACGGAGTACGGATTGGAGCAGGTCTACAACGTGATTGACAGCCGCTACCGCAGCCGCAGGCCGCTGATCGTCACCACGAACTTGTCCCTTCAGGATTTGCAGCACCCCCAGGACACCGCCCACGCCCGCATCTATGACCGGCTGTTGGAGATGTGCGCCCCTATCCGTTTTTCCGGCGAGAACTTCCGCAGGGCAACGGCGCAGGACAAGCTGGCACGTCTGAAAAATCTGATGGACTGAAAGGAGCCGCCTATGGCAAAAGCAAAGGAGCCTGTTATTACCGTCAGCACCGTATTCGCCGGGAGACAGACCGACAGGCAAGCCTTTATTGACTTAATCATACAGAAAAATGAGATTGTGAAATCACAACTTTCCCTTGACGCCGGACGTGCAGCAGGGTATAATGAAATTACTCCAAAACGCGGCATACACAGCGGGATGGAGGTCAAAAATGAGGACTAACACTGTGTATGCTGAACCCTACCCCCAGGAGGTGAGAGCAGCTATCTATTGCCGCTTGTCCAAGGACGACGATTTGAGCGGCCCCAGCGCAAGCATCCAGAACCAACGGGAATTGTTGTGCCGGTACTGTGAGGAACAGGGCTGGCGTGTGGCAGGGATTTTCCAGGATGATGGGTACACCGGCCTGAACATGGAGCGCCCCGACTTTCAGAAGATGCTGGCGGCGGTTGAGCGGAAAATGTTCGATGTGGTTTTGACGAAAGACCTCTCCCGGCTGGGCCGGAACTATTTGCAGGTGGGCCAA
>NZ_QWKI01000082.1 GCF_009911645.1 Pseudoflavonifractor sp. 60 | reverse complement strand
CCCCTTTGCCAAAGGGGGCAAGCGGCTTCGCCGCTTGTGCGCTCCTGCGGCATCACAAGGTGGAACTACCCCGGCCCGCTAGCTCTACAAATTTTCTCTACTTTACGAAATAAAGAAAATTTCTTCGGGCCCCTTGCACTCCCTGGCCGCCTGTGTTATAATGTGCCCAATTTATAATTGAACGCATTTCCACGGATTTTACAGGCAATCCCCCGGAGAGCTGGCACTCTCCGGGGGATTTTTTCAATCGTCCGCATATAATGTGACCGGCGCAAGCATTGAGACACCGGGCTTTCCCGCCTCCTCTTTCCCCCTGCGGCAGAGGGCGGCGCCCCCACTCCACACTTTCAAGGAGGCGAGCTCTATGCCCCCAAAAATTCTGGTTATCACCGGCCCCACCGCCTCCGGCAAGACCTGGCTGGCGGTGGAGCTGGCCAAGCTGCGGGGCGGCGAGGTGGTTTCCGCCGACTCCATGCAGATCTACCGCCGCATGGACATTGGCACCGCCAAGCCAACCCCTGAGGAGATGCAGGGCGTTCCCCACCATATGATCGACGTGGCCGACCCGGAGGAGGACTTTTCGGTGGCCCGGTACGTGGATATGGCGGCCCGGTGTGTGGAGGACATTCTGGACCGGGGAAAGCTGCCCATTCTGGCGGGGGGCACGGGGCTGTATGTGGACTCCCTTCTGTCGGGGCGCACCTTCGCCGCCTTCGATGGGGACAGCCCCCTGCGCGCCCAGCTGGAGGAGCGGTTTGCCCGGGAGGGGGGGGAGCCGCTGCTCCGGGAGCTGGCCCTGGCCGACCCGGAGTCCGCCGCCCGCCTCCACCCCAACGACGCCAAACGCGTGATCCGGGCGCTGGAGGTATTCCTTACCACCGGCAAAACTATAACCCAGCACAACCGGGAGACGCTGGCCCTGCCTCCCCGGTACCGCGCCCTCACCCTGTCCCTGGACTTCCAGCGGCGGGAGGATATGTGGGCGCGCATTGACCGGCGGGTAGACCAGATGATGGAGCGCGGGCTGGAGGAAGAGGTCCGCGCCCTGCTCCGCAGCGGTGTGCCCAAGCGATGCACCGCCATGCAGGCCATCGGGTATAAGGAGCTGGCCGCCGCCGTCTCCGGGGAGGGTTCTCTGGAGGAGGCCGCAGCCCAGGTAAAGCTGCGCTCCCGCCAGTATGCCAAGCGCCAGCGCACCTGGTTCCGGCGCAGCGAGGGAGCCAAAGGGCTGCTGTGGGGGCCTGAACCCAATTTTGCGGACGTCCTACACCGTTCGACAGCATATATGGAAGAATTTGGTATATGATAGTGGCACATTAGGGCGGAACCCAGCCGCGCTCTAATTAAATAGAAAAAGGAGTGCTACATATCATGACAAAGACAAACAATCTCCAGGACATCTTCCTGACCCAGGCCCGCCGGGAGCGCCGGAACGTGACCATGTTCTTGATGAATGGCTTCCAGATGCGGGGCTGCATCACCGGCTTTGACGCCTTCACCGTGGTCCTCAACAGCGACGGCAAACAGCAGATCATCTATAAGCACGCCATTTCCACCATCGTTCCCGAGCGGCCCGTGCCCTTAACCCCTGTGGAGGAGGCTCCGTAGGGCGCGGACTGCGGTTCCGGCAGAAAGAGAGAACGCTATGAAAGACGGAAAACCCCTCACCACCTTTGTGATCCTATCCTTCGCGGCCTTTCTCGCGATTTACCTGTCCGCCCACTTCTTCAACTCTCTGGAGGAGCCCTACCAGACAACCCGGGTCTACTCCTACACCGCCAACGACAGTGTGCTGGCGGAGGGCCTGGTGGTGCGGGACGCTCTGGTGCTCCCCGCCCCCTCCGGAATCCTGGAGGTGACCCGGGCGGAGGGGGAGAAGGTGGGCAAGGGCCAGCAGATTGCGCTGGTCTACCGGGACAGCCAGGCCCAGGCCAGTCAGGCCCAAATCGAGGAGCTGGAGATGGACATTACCCTGTTGGAGGAGGCCATCTCCCAGTCCGGCGACCTGGAATCTGCCGCACGTCTGGACGAGGACATTTTGCAGGCGGTGGTGGACCTGCGCTCCTCCTACGCCCAGCGGGACTACAGTCAGCTGCGCGAGCAGGTGGTGGGGGTAAAGAGCAGCGTGCTCAAGCGGGGCTACACCTATGGCGAGGGGCTGACCTCCGCCGACCTGTCCGCCCGCCTGCGCCAGGCCAAGGACGAGCTGGCTGTTCTGACTCGCCAATCCGCTCAGGCGACCACTCGGATCACCGCGCCGGTGCCGGGGGTGTTCTCCAACCTGGTGGACGGCTACGAATCTCTTCTAACCCCAAAGTCCATCCTCCAGCTCACCCCCACCTCCCTCCAGGAGCTGATCGACAAGCCGGTGGGAGAGGATATCTCCTCCATGGGCAAACTGATCACCTCCGACACCTGGTACTTTGCCGCCAATCTGCCCCAGGAGGCGGCGGAGCGGCTGCGGGAGGGAGATCGGGCCAGCCTGCGCTTCACTGGCGATTTGAACCGGGACGTGACCATGACGGTGGAGCAGCTGGGCACCACGGAGGATGGCAAGACCCTGGCCATCTTCTCCTCCAACCGCTACCTCACCTCCACAACCCTGCTGCGCTCCCAGACCGCTGAGCTGATTTTTGAGAGCTGGTCCGGCCTGCGCATCCCCAAGGAGGCCCTGCACCTGGTGGACGAGGAGCAGACCGACGAGGAGACCGGCCAGGTGAGCCGAATCAGACGGATGGGAGTCTACGCCCTGGTGAATGGCCGGGCCGAGTTCCACGAGCTGTCCATTATAACAGAGGGAACCGACTACTATGTGGTCCGCCCCGTGGGGAGCGGGAAGAAGATCCTCCGGGCCGGGGACGATATTATTATCGCCGGCGCCGGGCTTCAGGACGGACTTCTTCTGGAGGGCTGAGTCACAACCCCTGTGCCTTGGGGACGGTCAAGCCCTGCCGCCAGCTCCGCCGTTTCCAGTCCCAAAATCCACTTTAATAGAGAGAAGGAATTGTTATGGACCTGTCCCAAAATGTAAACGCTGTCCGGGAAAAAATTGCTGCGGCGGCCCTTGCGGCGGGGCGAAAGCCGGAGGAGATCACCCTGTGCGCCGCCACCAAGGTACAAACCGACGAGACCATCCGCGCCGCCATTGCCGCAGGGATCCGGGTCTGCGGCGAGAACCGGGTCCAGGAGCTCACCGCCCATCTGGCCGCCGGCGCCTACGCCGGGTCGGCAGTTCATTTCATCGGCCACCTCCAGACCAATAAGGTGAAGCAGGTGGTGGGCCAGGTGGATCTGATCCACTCGGTGGACTCGGTGCGCCTGCTCCACGCCATTGACAGTCAGGCGGACAAGCTGGGGCTGGTCCAGGACATTCTCCTGGAGGTGAACATCGCCCAGGAGGAGAGCAAGGGGGGAATTTCTCCCCGGGACTTACCCGATTTGGTCCGCGCCGCTCTGGACTGCGGTCATGTCCGCCTGCGGGGTCTGATGGCCATTCCCCCTATTTCCAGCGCCTCTGGGGCCAACCGAAAATATTTTTCTGAAATGAGAAATCTTTTTGTTGACATAATGAGTGAAATGTCGGATAATCAAAGTGTTATGGACTGTCTGTCTATGGGCATGAGCGCCGATTTTGAAGACGCCGTCGCCGAGGGCGCAACCCTGGTCCGGGTGGGCACCGCCCTGTTCGGCTCCCGTCCTCCCCTTGTTTCTTCCCGCTGATTGACCGCCTGCCCAATTTTTACTGCTGAGAAAAGAGGATACATGATGGGAATTTTTGACGAGTTTAAGCGACTGGCCCGCCCCTATGAGGATGAGGAAGAGGACGATTATGACGAATTTGACATCTCCCCCAGGCCGGTGGAGCGCCGTGAGCGGGAGCGCGTCGAGCGCCCTGTGCGCAGCGAGAGCGCCTACAACAGCCCCCCCCTGGAGGACGAGCGCCGGGGCAATAAGGTGGTTAACATCCGGGCGGCAACTCAGCTCCAGGTGGTGCTGGTGAAGCCGGAGCGCTTTGAGGACGCCTCCTCCATCGCCGACCACCTGCGGGAGAAGCGCACTGTGGTGCTCAATCTGGAGTCCACCAACAAGGAGATCGCCCGCCGCCTGCTGGACTTCCTGGCGGGAGTATCCTACGCCCAGGAGGGCAAGATCAAGCGGGTCGCTGTGTCCACCTACATTATCACGCCCTACAACGTGGACATTCTGGGGGACCTGATCGACGAGCTGGAGAATAACGGCCTGTATTTCTAAATAGGAATATTACCCATGGGAAAGAAGTTTTTCGGTCTGCTCCTGGCTGCCGTCCTGTCGGCCGGGTGTGCCGCTGCGGGAGCGGCCCAGTCCCCACAGCCGGAGCAGTCCGCCGCCCACTCCGTCCCGGAACCGGACACGCCGGAGGAGATTTTTGTGGATGACCCCGACTCCCCCTACCCCATGGCGGTGGAGCGCTGGCAGGTAGATTTGGACGGGGACGGCACGGACGAGCTGGTGGAGCTGCGGGCGGAAAAGGGCTACTTCAGCAACGAAATCGAGCCGGACAAGTGGTTCGAGGGAGAGGGGATGCACCCCTACACCCTGGTGGTAACCCAGGGGGAGACCGTCTATGAGCTGCCCCTGGGCTGGGAGGACAACGGGACTCCCCCGCTGAACCCCGTCTATTGGGACAAGGAGCGGACCGGGCGGGGCTGGATTCAGGACGAGGAGGGCCTGCCGGTGCTGGTCCTCTGGTTCGACTCCTGGTCCCGGGTTCTTGACGTCTACGCCCTGGGAGTTCAGGAGGGAGAGCCGGCCCTTCTCCCCGTCCCCGAGGGCGACTCCCCGGAGAAGATTTTTGTGGACGCCTCCAACTCCCCCTACCCCATGGCAATGGAGCGCTGGTCCGTGGATATGGACGGGGACGGCACGGGCGAGCTGGTGGAGCTGCGGGCGGAGAAGGTTTACAATCCCATAACCCCCCAGTCCGGGCTCTGGGCTGAGGACACCCAATCCCCCGGCCATTTCTGCTCCCTGGTGGTAACCAGGGGGGAGACGGTCTGGGAGCGGCCCATCGGCCGGGAGAGCAATGAGCAGCCCATTACCACGGGAGGCTGGTTCTTCCCCCTGGGCGAGCACCGCTCCGAGGCAGTCTGGACTCGGGACAGGTCCGGCAATCCCGTGCTGGTCCTGTGGACCGACTCCATGGGGAGCGGCGGCATGGGGGGCGTCTATGTGTACGCTTACACCTTTCAGGACGGCATTGTCCCCCTGCCTGTGCCAGACTATGGCATGGAGGCCGCGCTGGACCAGGAGACCATGACAGCCCGGGTCACCGTCCCGGAAACGGGGCACACCGAGACTCTGGACCTGAACCAATGGCTGGCGGACTACCAGCGGAACAGCGGGGAGAATAACTGCGGCTTCACCTATGAGGACGGCACACTGACCTGGCCTGCTCCCGGGAACATCGACGGCGTCTATTATGCGGAGGCGGGGGAGCAGGGTCTTGTCCTGCGGCAGTATATCTCCGGCGCCTCCCACGCGGACGGCATGGGGGACCTAGTCACTGCTATAACCTGGGAGGACGGCCAGGCCGTGGTGCTGGACCAGTATTTTGACTGGAACCCGAAGTTTTGGGAGCTTTTTTGAAGCCCCTTCGATTAGAATTAGATAATGAGCAGGAGGGTCAACTATGCTCACACCACAGGAGGTTTCCGAGCGCGCCTTTTCCAAGGCGTCCTTCGGCGGCTATAATATGGCCCAGGTGGATGAGTTTTTGGACGTTCTCACCGGGGATTACACCGCGCTGTTCAACGAGAACGCGGTGCTGAAAAGCAAGATGAAGGTGCTGGTGGACAAGGTGGAGGAGTACCGCTCCACTGAGGACGCCATGCGCAAGGCTCTGATGGCAGCCCAGCGGATGGCGGACGACCTGGTGCAGGAGGCGGAGCGGAAGAAGGCCGAGCTGCTGGCCAAAACCGAGTCGGAGGTCCGGGCCCGAAAGGCGGAGCTGGTCCAGGAACTGGAGGCGGAGGAGTTTCGTCTCAAGCAGGCCCAGAAGCACACCGCCACTTATGTGGAGCGTGTGCGGGCCCTCCACATCCAGGAGGCGGAGTACCTCTCCCGGCTGGAGGACCTGTATCCCCCTGATACCAAGCCCGCGGTGGACCCGGTGGAGGAGAAGGCGGCGGAGATTGACGACAACGTTCAGCGGCTGCTGAATCAGGCCATGGAGGCCGCTGCCGCTGAGCGTATGCGGGCCAAGGCCGCCGAGGAGGACGAGGAGGACAAGGATCTGTCCGATACCGCCGAGTTTACTCCCGGCTCTGCCCCCGCCCAGGAGCAGGCCGCCCCCCGTCGCCTTGCAGATGATGAGGAGGACGAGGAGGACGGCGGTACGCCTCCCAGCCGGGGAGGCCGCATTGACTTCGGTAAGCTCCAGGACCACTTTGGCCGGGACTATGAGATCACCTGATGTTACAACAGCGCGCCCTGGAGCACTGCACTCCGGGGCGCGCTGTTGTTTTGTGTCAGGCGCGGTACTCCCACTTCTCCTCCAGCAGCTGATTGTCAATGCCCAGTCCCTGACCCCAAACCCGCGCAGCTGGGCCTCCTGGGTCCCCCGCTTCACAACGACGATGGAGCCCACAATGCTGTCCTCCTGCTCCGCAACCCACAGCTGACTGCCCTGGGGGTCGTCGAAGAGTTCGGGGGATTGTCATGGGCAGACTATCTTCTACCTCAGATTTCAAGTAGAAGCAGTGCCAGCGGGTCAATCCCCACCGGCTTCGCCTCCGCCCCTTTTCAAAGGGGCCAGGCCCTGCTGGCGCAGGGCCACAAGGCGGCAGGCTAGGGTCATCCCAACCCACAAAAGATACTTTGCAAATCAAAGTTTCCGCCAGAATTCCTCTTGACGGATGTTTTGCTCCACATTATACTAATAAGACACGGCTGAATCACACCCCTCCCCTGAACAGGGGCAGGGGCATTGCCGCGTTGTCACATCAACAGACAACCGCTTGAATCCCCGCTGCCGCCGGGACAGGACAACATGAAAAATGGGAGAAAGGGTGTTTCACATGAAACTTTTAACCGCCGCGCTGAGCCGGCTGCCCGCCTTTCAGCAGCTGTTGGAGGCGCTGGAGGGCGGACAGTCCCCGGCGGCACTGTCGGGTGCGGCGGCCATTCACCGCTGTCACATCGCCGCCGGCATCGGGCTGATGACCCAGCGGCCTGTGGTGGTCATCTGCGCCGACGAGCACGAGGGGAAAAAGCTGGCCCGGGACCTGTCCGTCTTTGCCGAGACCGCTGTGCCGGTGCTCACCGCCCGGGACTTCACCTTCCACAACGCCGCCGCCCTCTCCCGCCAGTGGGAGCACCGCCGCCTGGCTCTGCTCAAGGACCTCTCAGACGGCAAGCTCCCCTTTCTGGTGGCTACCATTGAGGGGCTGCTCCAGCGCACCATCCCCCCGGAACTGCTGCGCCAGCACAGCCGCCTAGTGAAGCTGGGGGACGTGTACGATTTGGACCAGTTGGCCAGGGACCTGACCGCCGCCGGCTATGTCCGCTGCCAGCAGGTGGAGGGAGTGGGTCAGTTCGCCCTTCGGGGAGGCATTCTGGACGTTTTCTCCCCCGGCATGGACAACCCCGTCCGGGTCGAGTTCTTCGGCGATGAGGTGGACGCCATGGGGGTCTTCGACCCTGCAACCCAGCGGCGCACGGAGAATATTGACGCCGCCGTCCTCCTCCCCGCCGCCGAGGTGCTGCCCCAGCTGGCCCCCGGCGGAGCGGCAGAACTGGCCAAAAGGCTGACAAAGCTGGCGGCCAGGGCCCTGCAAAATGGCAACAAGGAGCTGCAAAAGACCCTGGACCAGGACGGCGAGTCCATTGCTCAGGGGAAGACCTTTCCCGCCCTGGACCGCTACCTCCCCCTGATTTACCCCAAGCTGTCGGGGGCGGCCGGCTATTTTCCGGCGGACGCCTGCGTCATCTTTGACCAGGTCCCCCGGGTTGCTGACCGGGCCAAGAGCTACCAGTGGCAGCTGGAGGAGGATGTGAAATCCCTGCTGGAACAGGGGGAGCTGGACGGCTCCTGCGGAGAGCTGGCCCTCACCTTCCCCCAGCTGTGTGCCCTGCTGGAGAATTTCCCCCAGGTCTATCTGGACTCCTTCACCACCGCCAGCTACCCCACTCTCCCCCGGGCTCTGCTGTCCATCACTGCCAAACAGCTGCCCCCCTTCCTGGCCAGTCCCGAGGCGGCGGTCCAGGATCTGACCCACTACCAGAACAGCGGCTTTGCCTGTCTGGCCCTGGTGTCGGGGGAGCAGCGGGCCATTGACCTCCAGACCCTCCTCCGGGAGCAGCGGGTCAAGTCCGCCGTAGATTTTCAGCTGAAGGAGCTGCCCCAGCCGGGTCAGACGGTTATCACTGTGGGCGGACTGTCCAGCGGCTTCGAGTATCCGGAGCTCAGGCTGGCCGTCCTCACCGAGGGGGAAAAGGCCGCCAAAAAGCCCAAGGCCCGCAGAGAGGCCACCAACCGCCAGAAGCTGAAGTCCTACGCCGACCTCTCCCCCGGCGACCTGGTGGTCCACGAGCACTACGGCGTGGGCCGGTACGCGGGCATGGTGAAGATGCCGGTGGATGGCATTGAGAAGGACTATGTGAAAATCACCTACGCGGGGAGCGACGTGCTCTATGTCCCCGCAACCCAGTTGGACCTGGTGAGCAAGTACATTGGCGGCGGCGAGGACGCCAACGAGACCAAAAAGCTCAACCGCCTGGGGGGCCAGGAGTGGGAAAAGGCCAAGAAAAAGGCCAAAAAGGCGGTACAGGACTTGGCCAAGGGGCTGATCCAGCTCTACGCCCAGCGCCAACGTCAGCCGGGCTACGCCTTCTCCCCCGACTCCCCCTGGCAGCGGGAATTTGAGGGGCAGTTTGAGTACACCGAGACCGACGACCAGCTGCGGTGCATCGGGGAGATCAAGCGGGACATGGAGCGCCCCACTCCCATGGACCGGCTGCTGTGCGGCGATGTGGGCTACGGCAAGACGGAGGTGGCCTTTCGGGCCATGATGAAGTGCGTGCTGGACGGCAAGCAGACCGCCATTCTGGTGCCCACTACGGTGCTGGCCCGTCAGCACTACCTCACCGCTCTGCGCCGGTTCCAGAAGTACCCGGTGAACATCGACGTGGTGTCCCGGTTCCGCACCCCAGCCCAGATGAAGGAGACCCTGCGCAAGGTGGAGGCGGGGGAGGTGGATATCCTCATCGGGACCCACCGGCTGTTCAACAAGGACGTACGGTTCAAGGACCTGGGGCTGCTGGTGGTGGACGAGGAGCAGAGGTTTGGGGTCCAGCACAAGGAGAAGCTGAAGGAGATCTTTAAGCAGGTGGACGTGCTCACTCTGTCCGCAACTCCCATCCCCAGGACGCTGAATATGGCGCTGTCGGGCATCCGGGATATGTCGACTTTGGAGGAGCCCCCCGCCGACCGCCAGCCGGTACAGACTTACGTGCTGGAGCACGACTGGAATCTGCTGGCCGACGCCATGCGGCGGGAGCTGGGGCGGGGCGGTCAGGTGTTCTATCTCCACAACCGGGTTGAGACCATCGACCGCTGCGCCGCCCGCATTCAAATGCTGCTGGGAGAGGAGGCCGCCATTGGCATCGCCCACGGACGGATGACCCAGGAGGCCATCGACGACGTAATGGCCCGGATGACCGACGGGGAGCTGAACGTGCTGGTGTGTACCACCATCATTGAGACGGGCATCGACCTGCCCAACGTGAACACCCTGATTATGGAGGACGCCGACAAGCTGGGGCTGGCACAGCTCCACCAGATCCGGGGGCGGGTGGGCCGCTCCAACCGGCGGGCCTTCGCCTACCTCACCTACCGCCGGGGCAAGGTGCTCTCCGAGGTGGCCTCCAAGCGGCTGGAGGCTATCAGAGAGTTTGCCGAGTTCGGCTCCGGCTTTAAAATTGCCATGCGGGACCTGGAAATCCGTGGGGCGGGCAATGTGTTGGGCCCGGAACAGAGCGGCTTTCTGCTCAGTGTGGGCTATGATATGTACCTGAAGCTGCTGGAGGAGGCCGTCCTCCTGGAACAGGGCCAGCCGTTGCCAACCCGGACCGAGTGCGCCGCCAACCTCAGCGTATCCGCCTCCATCCCGGACCAGTATGTCCCCGCCCCGGAACAGCGCATGGACCTGTACCGCCGCATCGCCGCCATCCGGGACGAGCAGGAGGCCGACGAGCTGGTGGATGAGCTCATTGACCGCTACGGCGAGCCCCCCAGGCCGGTGAACAACCTGATCTCGGTGGCCCTCCTTCGCGCCACCGCCGCCCGGTGCCAGATCAGCGATATCGCCCAGAACGGAGACCGGCTGGTCTTAACCCTGGCGGAGTTCTCCCTGGAGCCCTTCTCCCAGCTGTGCGCTCAGGAGCGCTACGCCAAACGCCTCCTTCTGATGCCCGGCGACTCCCCCCGCTTTGCCCTTCGCCTGGGTAAAAACGAGGACCCCCTCCGCGCCGCCCGGCACCTGGCCGAGGACTACGCCAAAATCCTGGGGGGCTAACGGCCGCTCTCGCCGGGCGGGCACTCTTTTCTTTGGCAAGACATAGAAGATGGGTTTGCCGGGAAACCGCCCTTGTCAAGCGCTCTTTTTTGTGATATGATAGGGACTGTTCATTATTTTTCTGCAAGAAAGGAAACATTCTATGAAACACACCACACGCATGGGGGCCCTGGCGCTGGCCCTTGTCATAGCCCTCAGCGGCTGCGGAAACGGGAACAGCGCCAGCAGCTCCAGCGGTTCCGGGACCAGCTCCTCTGCGGACGCCTCCTCCCAGGTGATCCCCATGGACCTGACCGACATAAGTGACCCCTACCTGGCAGTGTCCGGGATCGCCGGGGACGGGGTCATGGCAAAGCTGGGGGACGCGGAGGTCACCGCCGCCGAGGTACTCTACTGGCTCAACTACTGTATGGATGACTATCTCAGCCAGTTTAACGGCCAGCTGAGCACACCCCCCTGGGACATTGACATGGGCAATGGCGTCACCATTGGCGACAGCCTCAAGGAGGAGGCGCTGAATATGGCGCTGCTTTACCGCTCCATGGACCTGCTGGCCCGGCAGGAGGGCCTGACCCCTGACCCTGCATCCGCCCAGGAGGTGGACAAGCAGTACACGGAGCAGATCATCCGCCTGGGCAGCGAGGAGGTGGTCCAGCACCTGTTCTGGGCCCAGATGCTCACCAAGGAGCTGTTTATCTACCTCAATGACTGCTACGAGCTGAATGTTCAGCTGCGGGACACCTATTTCGGCGAAAACAGCGGCAATTACCCCACTGACGCCGAGGTGAACGCCTGGCTGGACGAACAGGGCATCTACCGGGCCAAGCATATCCTGCTGGCCACCATCGACCTGGACACCATGGAGTCCCTGGACGAGGAGACCATTGCCCAGAAGCGGGCCACTGCGGAGGACCTGCTCTCTCAGCTCCAGAACGCGGAGGACCCTGTGGCCCTCTTTGACGAGCTGATGAACGAGTACAGCGAGGACTCCGGTTTGGAGTATAACCCCGAAGGCTACACCGCTTACAAGGGCCAGATGGTCGCCCCCTTTGAGGAGGCCGCGCTGGCGCTGAAGGATGGGGAGTTCAGCGGCATTGTGGAGAGCGATTACGGCTATCACATTATCCTCCGCCTGCCTCTGGACCCCGCCGACTACCGAAGCCAGGTGACTGGCCAGCGTCTCCAGGAGCGTCTGGACCAGTTCCAGGAGGACCAGGGCGTGGAGACCACCGACGCCTACGACCAGCTGGACCCCGTCGCCTTCTGGGACCAGCTCCTCTCCCTCCAGGCCACCGTGGAGACTGAGGTTCTCCTTGCTCAGAGTCAAAGCTGATACAACATTTCAGGCGCGCCCCCACCGGGGGTGCGCCTTTTGACATACATTATACGGTATGCTATACTATTCGTACAGAATCCTTTTTCAGTGTTTACTATGGGACCGGACATATAATGTGGAGACCTCCGTAGTACCGCCTCTCACTCCGTATTAACACATATTCAGAAAGGAGAATCCTATGAAAAATCGCATGAATTCTTTACTGATTGGCGTTTTGGGTTCCGCTCTGCTGTTCTCCCTGTACGTTTTTTCATCGGGAGTCGAGCGTGTGTTCTTTCATCAGGGGAACTCCAGTTCGCTGGTCCAGGACGATGCTTCTGAAGTCACCACAGACGGTGGAGAACCTTCCAAAACTCCAAGCCTTTATCGTTTGTATACCAGGGTCGAAGATACGATGAAACTTTTGCCCGCCAGTGAATCAGACGACACGTACGTCGATTATTACGGCGGCTGCTATATCGAAGACAACACACTTGTGGTTTGCTTGACTGACACGAATATTCTCAACTCAGGAACTGTACCCGTATTGCAGGAGCGCACCATCTGCGTCAAAGAGGTAACATACTCTTACAATCATATGAAGGAAATTGAAAACTCTATTTTGAATAAATATGAACAGCTCTACAGCCAGTTCCAAACAGACCCGGACAGCCCGGAATTTCTGCTGCTCAGCTCTATTATGGGCACCGCAATTGATGAAAAAGAAAATCATTTAAGGGTTGATATTCTTGACCTAAACGCGGAAAAAGAGGCTGTGTTTTTAAAGCTGTTTGGAGCACATCATTGTGCAGTTTTAAATAACTGCGTGGAAGCGCTTCAAGACTTGGTCACCACATACGATCCAGGAAGCGGAGCATCTTAACGCCGCTTCCCAGCAGCATGGGATATTCATGCGCCTCACCGCTTATTTCAGGGGGTGTCATCCTATGTAACATCCTTGTAACATCCCTTTTTCGAGGAAAATTACTTTGATGTAACATAAAGTTGGTGGACTTTGAACGGAGGTCTTGTTATGGTAAATTCAGTCCTGCAAATCCGGGACGCCCGGGAGTGTGCGGGTATCTCCCAGGATGATCTGGCGGCGAAGATGAAGGTCTCCCGCCAAACCGTCTCTCGCTGGGAAACCGGCTCCGCCCGCCCCTCTGCGGACAATCTGGCAAAGCTGAGCCAGCTGCTGGGGGTATCGGCGGATGTGCTGCTGGGGCTTCGGCCCTTTCGGGAGGAGGAGACGGAGCTCACCTCTCCGGCGGAAATTCCGGAGGAGCTCCCGCCCCCAGTGGAAATTCCGGAGGAGCAACCCCCTGCGAAAAAAGCCGTTTCCAGACGTGTCAGGGGGCTCCTTCTGGTCCTGCTGGCCGCCCTCCTGCTGGCGGCGGGTATCGCCATCGGCGCGCTGCTCTTTGGACAGCGGGTCCCGGATGCAGTTCCAACATCAAAATCAGAAAGTGAGGTGGTAACTTCCTCCGGAGAACAGCCGGAGGCGTCCCCGGAATCAGAGAAGGACCGGCCCCTTCGCCCATCGGAGCTAGATGTCTCAGACGTAGACCCCGCCACTGTGATCTATGGGAAACTCCTGCCACCGCTGTTTGACTCCTCTGATCTCAGCTGAATTTTTTGGAAAGGAGATGTATCCCTATGAGACGATTTGCAGGCATCCTGCTGGCTTGTACCCTGGCCCTGAGCTGTTCTTTCCTCCCCTCCGGTGCAGTGGAAGTCTTCGATGATTTTCCTGCCATCGCCCGGGTATCTGGGCGAGTAAATCAGGCGATCCCTGCCAATATGACAGTCTATCTGGACGAGTTTACTCTGACTGTGGACGACATTATCCGGTATGACTGTGTCTACACCCCCAGGTTCGCCAGTGTGGATTTCGGCTATATTGCCCCAGACGGCAAATTTTATAGCAAGAACTGCACCAGCGGAAGTATTAACCGGTCCTTCCAGGTAGACAACGCGGGGACCTATACGCTGGCCATCCGCAACAACTCCTCCAACACCGTCACCGTGACGGGAACCGTGAAGTATTAACATACACATTCAGAAGGGAGTATACTATGGGAAGATTTCGCCGCATTATATCATTCTGTATCATCGCCAGCATTATCTTCTCCTGCATGGCATATACTTTTGCGTATAATGGCCAGGATATCCATGATTCTGCGAGTTCCAGTACCTCCACCTCTTCTGCTGAGGAGCTAGAATATATCTCAAACCTGGGCACAGAAAAGTACAATTATTTGCTGGATGTATGGCGCGAGGATGGGGCCTATTCCCGTACACAGGACATAAGCTATCCCTCCTTCTATGGGGGCTGTTACGAGGATGACAACAAGGACTTTGTCATTATGGTAACATCTCTTGACCAGGAAGTAATTGATTACTTTGAAAATCTAATTGATCTAAACTATGTCCGTTTCTCCCTGGTGGAAAATTCTTACCAGGAACTGCTAGACGGAAAGGCAACGATCAAGCAGCTACTGTCTTCCGGTGCTTTTGGCGAGAGCATCACCAAACTATTCACTGGCACAGGTATTTCACAACGGGAAAATGCAGTGAATGTCTATCTGGCTACAGAAGATATCGCCGCCATCCGGGATACGATTGAACAGGTCTATGCAGCAAATACTTACAAGCCCTGTAAACTCCGCTTTATCTCCGCCTGGTATGATGTCGTGGAATTGGAAGCCTCTGAACCAAATGAACAGGATGATTTTCAACAGCCGTATCTTGTAAATGGTGCATTTGTAGAACCTGGAGGACCCATCAGAGTAAATGGTGTGCCTTTAAGTGTGGGTTTCTGGGCAAAAGATTATTTGGGCAATCTTGGAATTGTCACGGCAAATCATGGCCGTTTCTATGATGGTTTGGAGGCATACGCATCAAAAGCCGAAGATGGGAGTACTGCCACCGCGTATTTCGGTAAGGTAACAAGTAATACATGGTATGGGGGCTCTGTAGATGCCTCCTTTGTTCGGAGAATGGATAACCGTTTTGGTGTAATAAACTATGTATCTGGATGGGATTTTTATTTAAAGTCTGAGACAATAGATATGAAGGAAGGGCAGGAAATATTTAAGAAAGGAATAGCCTCAGGTGCAACAAGAGGAAAGGTTATTGAATTAGGCTTTGATCCTTCCTCTGTAGCTGAGACCGATTCTAAACTTACTTCTGTAGTTTTAACTGACTGCTATGCCCAGCCTTATGACAGTGGCGGAATTGTAGCTGGTGGTGGTTCTACATCATCAAGATATATTGCTGGAATTATACACGCTGGAGCCTATAGAGTCTCTTCGTCAGGTGCAGTGGAAGGGCCATATATGATGTTTTCACAGGCTTCTGATATTCTGAAGAAGATACGAGTCACTTTACCATAACACTTGGAATACTTCGCATAAATAATCCAAAGTACGCCCTCACTGGGGGTGCGCCTGTTTGACAAGCACTGCATCAGCGTGCTATACTATTGAAGATAAAATTTCTTTTCCGTGTCTGCCAGGGAGTCGGCGGAAACCCCCGTAATACCCGCCTTCAACACCGTAATGGAAACCGTGAAGTACTAACCCCGATGCAGAAAGGAGTGTACTATGGGAAGATTTCGCCGCGTGATACCATATTGTTTAATTGCCGGTGTTATCCTGTGCTGCGTGGCATATGCTTTTACAGATCACGGCCAGGACGTTCAGGACGCAGCGAGTTCCAGCCTCCCTGTGTATCCTGCTGCGGATCTGGAGTACATCTCAAACCTGGGCTCGGAAAAATACAATCACCTGCTGGACATATGGCGCGAGGACGGACCCTATTCCTCCACTCAGGACATAGCCTATCCCTCCTTCTACGGGGGCTGTTACGAGGATGACAACAAGGACTTTGTCATTATGGTAACATCTCTTGACCAGGAGGTAATTGATTACTTTGAAAATCTAATTGATCTAAACTATGTCCGCTTCTCTCTGGTGGAAAATTCCTACCAGGAGCTGCTGAATGAACAGGCTGTGGTTAATCAGCTGCTGTCTTCCGGTGCTTTTGGCGAGAACATCACCAAGCTATTCACTGGAACAGGTATTTCACAGCAGGAAAACGCGGTGAATATTTATTTAGCCACAGTGGATATCGACTCAGTCCGCGGTACCATTGAACAGGTCTATGCCGCAAATACTGACCAGCCCTGTAAGCTCCGCTTTGTCTCCCTCTGGAACGCTTGGTGATTCTAACCGTACAACAGGGAGTGTAAAAAACCCCCTGTTCCGAAAATGCGCTCCCCCTAAAAGTTCAAGAAATTCCGCAGAGGGTTTCGTTTAGAAAACCCCCTGCGGAATTTTGTTGCCCCGAATTTGGGGGATTTTCGAGTTTTTTACAGCCCCTTTGCTGTTACCTCTCTTCTCTGAAATAGTTGAGGCCCAGGGAGGCAGGCTGGCCTGAGCCCTCCTTTTTCCGCACGGAGGAGGCCACAAGCACAATGGCGGTGATGAGGAAGGGCAGAGCCTTAAATACCTGAGCCGGGACAGCGTTGAGCCAGCCCAGACTTCCGGGGAAGGCCCCCGCCAGTGAGCCGGAGTAAATCTGGAGGGTGTTGAAGAATCCGAACACCAGCGTACCCAGAATGGCCAGCACCGGGCACCAGTTGGCGAAGATGACCAGGGCAATGGCGATCCAGCCGTAGCCGTTGATCCAGCAGTTAGACCCCTCGAAGGAGCCGCTCATGTACAGGGCCATGTAGAATCCGCCCAGCCCCATAATGCCGGAGCCGGCAATCAGGTGGACGTACTTATACAGCGTAATATTCACGCCCACCGAGTCCGCCGCGCCGGGGTTCTCTCCCACCGCCCGCAGGCGCAGGCCGGTCTTGGTGAAATTCAAATACCACCACACCAGCACCGCCACGGCGATTCCCAGGTAGACCAGCACATTCTGGGAGAAAAATACCTTTCCCAGCAGAGGAATCCTGGAGAGCAGGGGAAGCTCCACTGCGGCGATGCCGTTGACCAGCGCAGAGGCCCCGGTCATAGCGGGCCAATTCTCCCCGATGCCCTTGCCCACGAAGAAGTACAGCCCCAGGCCGAAGGTGGTAATGGTCAGGCCGGTGACATTCTGGTTGGCCTGGAGGGAGACGGTGAGCAGGGCGAACAGCGCGCCGCACAGTCCCGCCGCCAGGAAAGACACCAGCAGGCCCACCGCCAGACTGTTGGCGGCGCAGCCGGCCAGGTAGCCAAAAATGGCCCCCACTGCCATGGTGCCCTCCACCCCCAGGTCCAGACTGCCCGACTTCTCCACTACAATCTCCCCCACGGTGCCGTAGAGCAGGGGGATGTTCACCAGAACAATATTAAAGAGGAACAGGGTCAACACATTCATAGGGTCGTTCATTTGGCAGCCTCCTTTCCGCTCCGGGGAGCCAGCTTGAAGCGGGTTAAGAAGTCCGCCGCCAGCACAACAAAGAGGATGACGCCCTGGAGCAGGTTGGCAAAGTTAGCGTCAATGGAGGGGTAACTGGTGCTGGCCGTCTGGCACCCGAACTGGAGCACGGTAATCAACAGGGAGGCCAGCAGAATACCCACCGTGTTCAGCTTGGCCAGCCAGGCCACTACAATGCCGGTCCAGCCCACCGAATTGGTGGGGGAGGCGGACATGACCCCGGCGGAGGACACATGGAGGGCCCCCGCCATGCCGATGAGGGCGGCGGACAGGAAGATGGTGCGGATGACGATCCTGCCCACCTTCATGCCAGCGTACCGGGCCGTGCTGGGGCTGTCCCCCACCACGGCGACCTCATAGCCCCGCTTGGTGTAGTTGAGGTAGATGAAAATCAGGGCACACAGTGCCAGAGCCACCACCAGAGACAGGTTCAGGTTGAAGGGGCCGATGGGGATGGTGATCATCTGGGCGCTGTCCGGGAATTTGGCGAACCGGGGCCGGTTGGACTCCGGGTCCAGGAAGAAATTCCAATCCCCCTTGGTCTCGGCAAAAAACTGGAGGAAATACAGGGCCACATAGTTGAGCATCAGGGTCAGCAGGGTCTCGTTGGTGCCCCACTTCACCTTCAGCGCCGCCACGAATACGCCGTAGAGGCCGCCGCCCAGCGCTCCGCACAGGGCCATCACCAGCACCATTACGGGCTGAGGCAGGCTCTCCCCCAGCTGCATCCCGGCCACTCCGGCAAAGAAGGCCCCCATGATAAACTGGCCCTCGCCGCCGATGTTCCAAAAGCGCATTTTAAAGGCCAGCGCCAGGGCCAGAGAGACGATGAGCAGCGGCACAAAGAGCTTGATGAAGTTCTCCACCGCCCGCCAGGGGTAGCGGCTGCCGGGAATGCCCATGGTGAGCATCTGCCGGTAGAAGGTGAACGGCTCCACCCCCTGGACCGCCAGCAGCACCGCGCCGATGGCCAGAGCCAGCACCACCGCCGCCACATAGGCCAGGATCTGGAGGCCGGGGCCGGCCTGGTCCCGCTTGACAATGTGGAAAAGGGGCTTTTTCATTCCTCCACCTCCTGATTCTCTTCAATGCGGCTGTCCCGGGCAATGCCGGCGGGCTTGTCCTCGTATTTGTTGCTCAGGTCCAGGGCCCCCGTCATCATCAGGCCCAGCTCCTCCTTGGAGGTCTTGTGGGCGTGGACCACACCCATCACCTTGCCGTGGCACAGCACCATGATCTTGTCGCACAGGTCGATCATCACGTCCAGGTCCTCCCCCACGAAGAGGATGCCCACGCCCTCCTTCTTCTGCTGGTTCAGAATGTCGTAGATGGCGTAGGAGGAGTTGATATCCAGACCCCGGACGGGGTAGGCGGTGACAATCACGTTGGGGCCCGCCTTGATCTCCCGGCCCAGCAGCACCTTCTGCACGTTGCCCCCCGACAGCCGGCGCACCGGCGTCTCGGTGGAGGGAGTCACAATCTCCAGGTCCTGAATCACCTGCTGGGCCTCCGCCCGGCCCGTCTTCCGGTCCACAAAGGGGCCGGGGGACTGACCGTATTTTTTGAGGAGCATATTGTCAGTGATGGACATAGAGGGGGCCAGCCCCATACCCAGCCGGTCCTCAGGGATGAAGGACATGGAGATGCCCTTGTCCAGGATGGCCCGGGGAGAGAGACCCACAATGTTGTCCCCCTTGTGGATCATCTGGCCGCTCTCAATGGGCCGCAGGCCGGCGATGGCCTCGCACAGCTCCTTCTGGCCGCAGCCGGCAATGCCCGCCACACCCAGGATCTCGCCCCCCCGGATGTAGAAGTTCACCTTGTCGATGGCCACCGCCCCCTCGTCATTGCGGATGGTCAGGTCCCGGATCTCCAGCAGGGGCCGGGTCTTGTCCACCAGGGGGCGATGGATGTTCAGCTCTACCTTCCGGCCCACCATGTATTCGGTGAGCTGCTGCTCGTCGGTGGAGGCGGTATCTACCGTACAGATATACTGGCCCTTGCGGAGAATGGCGACCCGGTCGGAAATCTCCAGCACCTCGTTGAGCTTGTGGGTTATGATAATGATGGCGTGGCCCGACCCCTTCATGCGGCGCAGCACGTCGAAGAGGCGGGCCGTCTCCTGAACGGTGAGTACGGCGGTGGGCTCGTCCAGAATGATGATTTTGGCCCCGTAGTACAGGACCTTGACAATCTCCAGGGTCTGCTTCTCCGAGACCGCCATGTTGTAGACCTTCTTCCGGGGATCAATGTCAAAGCCAAACTTTTTCACCATCTCCCCGATGATCTCATACCGGTCCTTTTTCAGCACCGCACCAGACTTGTCATCTCCCAGCCAGATGTTGTCGGCGGCGGTGAACACGTCCACCAGCTTGAAGTGCTGATGGACCATGCCGATGCCCAGCCGCTTGGCGTCCTCCGGGGAGTTGATGGTCACCTCCTGGCCGTCCAGCAGAATGACGCCGCTGTCCGGCTTGTAGATGCCCGACAGCATGTTCATCAGCGTGGTCTTGCCGGAGCCGTTCTCCCCCAGCAGCGCCAGGATCTCCCCCGGCTTCACGTTCAGATCCACATCCCTGTTGGCAGCTACGCTGCCAAAGCTCTTGCAGATCCCCCGCATTTCAATGGCGTACTTCTCCATAATCCTCTCCTCTCTTCTTCTTTTCTTTGAAAAGAAAAGAAGCAAAAGAAACTTTTCCTTCGCTCTGATGGTCCGCCCATACCGGAAGCGCTCCGCCCGGTCACGAAGCATTTCCGCCGCTGTATTCTTTGATTGTGTCCTGCTTGATACAAAACTCTGTTTCATGGTTCAGCAAATTTTAATTTACTGAACCGCAAAACGCAGTTTTGCAGGGGGGTCTTTTTTTTCGCTTGCTTTTTTCTTTGTTAAAAAAATAAAGGGGCACAGACGAAAAAACCAAGGGCCGACCGATTTGCACCGATCGGCCCGGGTAGGGTCTGGGGTCTGACGGCGGGGAGGAGTTAGCCCTCCACCACGCCGGTCACATTATAGTTCATGCTGCCCTTGATGACGCCGTCATCCACAGAGGGACCGCCGGCGGCGACGATCACATTGCCCTGGTTGTCCACCAGGTCGGCATCGGTCTTGACAATCTCTACCGAGCCGTCCTCACCGATGTTATAGCTCAGCTTCACGCCGGAGAACACGTCCCAATCGCCGGAAACAATCAGCTCACGGACAGCGTCCATCACGGCCTTGGTGTTGGGGGCGGCGATGGCCTCATTCAGGGGGGAGGCGTCCACAAAGCCCTCGGCCAGACCGGCGTAGTAGGCGTTGCCGCCCATGTTTTCCACAAACTTGGAGGCGTCGCCGTTGCAGTCCATGGCCGCCTTGATGGCGGTCTCATAGTACACGTTCCAGTGCCAGATAGCGGCGGTCAGGTGGGCGTTGGGGGCCTGCTGGGTCATATCGGAGTTATAGCCGCAGCCAAAGACGCTGTTCTCCTGAGCCACCAGCTGGGGCTGGGCGGAGTCGCAGTGCTGGGAGATGACGCCGCACTGATAGGTGTCCACCAGCGCCTGGGCGGCCTGGCGCTCCAGGGCCTCGTCTCCCCAGGTGTTGATGACATTCACATGGACCACCGCGTCGGGATTGGCGGACTGGGCCCCCAGGGCAAAGGCGTTGATGCCGGAGCAGGTCTCGGCGTACTCGGTGTTATAGGCGGCCACATAGCCGATGGAGTTGTTGCCCAGCTCCAGGGACTTCATCCCGGCGGCGATACCGGCCAGGTAGCGGGCCTGATAGATGCGACCGAAGTAGTTGTTGAAGTTGGTGTCGTTGGCCATATAGCCGGTGCCGTGGGAGAAGATGACGTCGGGGTACTCCTCCGCCTTATCCGCCATAGCGTTGATATAGCCGAAGGAGATGCCGAAGACAATGTCGGCCCCCTGGTTGACCACGGTGTCAATGGCGTTGGCCACGGCGGTGTCGTCGTTGTCAGGTACACCGTCCACGATAATCAGGCCGGCGGGGTCCAGGCCCAGGTCCTTCATGGCGGTGGTGATGCCGTTGTGGTGCTGGAAGGTGTAGCCAGCCACGTCGTTCTGGCTGGTGATATAGACGGCGCCCACCTTGAGGTCAGAGCCCCCCTCCACAGGTGCGGAGCCGCCGCCGCTGGAGCCAGCGCCGCCGGCAGAGCTTCCGCCGCCCTGGGCGCTGTTGTTGCCGCCTCCGCAGGCGGCCAGGGACAGGCTCATGGCAGCGGCCAGAGCCAGCGCAAGAATCTTTTTCAATGGTTTTTCCTCCTTCAAAATAGTTCGTTTCATCCTGCTTTCTATATTAAAACCGAATTACTCGGTTTTAATCCACAAATTCCACTCCGCGCTCCTCGCTCATGGACTTGACCTGGGCCAGAGCCTCCACCCTGACCCCCCGGGCCCGCAGCCGCGTTCCGCCGGGCTGGAATGCCTTCTCAATGACGATCCCCGCCCCTGCCAGCTTGGCCCCGGACTGCTCCACCAAATCGATAAGCCCGTCCAGCGCCGCGCCGTTGGCCAGAAAGTCGTCAATAATCAGCACCGTATCCCCCGGGCCCAGGAACTTTTTGGAGACAATCACGTCGTAGACCCGCCCGTGGGTAAAGGACTCCACCTTGGTGCTGTACACCTCGCCGGCGATGTTTTTGGTCTGGGTCTTCTTGGCGAAGAGCACCGGGCAATGAAAAAACTGCGCCGTGATACAAGCAATCCCAATGCCGGAGGCCTCGATGGTCAGGATCTTGTTCACGCCGCAGCCGTCAAACCGGCGCAGAAATTCCTTGCCGATCTCCTCAAACAGGGCAATGTCCATCTGATGGTTCAGAAAACTGTCCACCTTCAGAACATCATTCCCCTTCACAATGCCATCCTGTCGGATACGCCGCTTCAGCAGTTCCATGGTCCGTGCCGCCTTCCTTATATGATAGGGTCCGATTTCCCGGACCGCGGTCTCATCTGGCGAAAATAATGCAGTTTTATTTTACAGGAAATGTCTCCGGCTTTCAATCCTTTTTCCCGTAAATTTTACACAATTTTCCCTTCCCTTTCTTGTGCCTTTCATAGATTTCCTCCAGAATACCGGTCTTCAGTCCCCTTTCCCAGGAAATTTCCTGTGTCTGTCACTGTTCGACCCTTTATTTTCCATTTTATGGTAAACTGTTGGTATCCTACTAAAAGGGAACACAAAGGAAAGGTGGTTTTTTTATGTGGCCGCTGACCAAAAAGGGAATCTTCGACAGCGGGCGGGTCCTCTTCCTCCCGGTGGACCTGATCCTACCCAACCCCAACCAGCCCCGGCGTACCTTTGACCCCGCCGGTTTGGAAGAGCTGGCCAACTCCATTCGGGCCATGGGGATCCTCCAGCCCCTGACGGTGCGCCGCCGGGAGGGGGGCTGGGAGCTGGTGGCCGGGGAGCGCCGTCTTCGGGCGGCCAAGCTGGTGGGATTGGAGACCGTCCCCTGCCTGTCCATCCAGACTGATAGCAAGTCCTCCTCCCTGCTGGCCCTGGTGGAAAACCTCCAGCGGCGGGACCTGGACTTCTGGGAGGAGGCCCTGGCCCTGCGCCGTCTCATCGACGCCTACCACATCTCCCAGGAGGAGGCCGCCCGGCGGATCGGCAAGAGCCAGTCCGCTGTAGCCAACAAACTGCGGCTGTTGAAGCTTCCCCAGGAGGCGCTGTCCGTCCTCCGGGAGGGCGGAGCCTCCGAGCGCCACGCCCGGGCCCTGCTGCGGCTGGAGTTGCCGGAGCAGCAGCTGAACGCCGCCCGGCAGGTGGTGGAGCAAAGCCTTACCGTGGCCCAGACCGAGGCCCTGGTGGATGCCCTCCTAACCGCCGCCCCCGTCCTCAGCAAAAAGCGTCCTACCTTTATCATAAAGGATGTGCGCATTTTCCTCAACACCGTGACCCGGAGCCTGGACCTGATGCGCTCCGCCGGAGTCAATGCCCAGTGCAGCCGGGAGGATACCGAGGAGAGCATCACCCTCACCATTCAAATTCCCCGAAAGGCGGGGTGACTTCCCTCCCGCAGCTCCAGCCTGTTTCCATAGCCCAGTTCCTTGAAGGCCTCCGCCAGCTCCCACATTGGCCGCCCCTCCATTCCCCATGTGGAGATGTTTACGGTGTCGAACATATCGTTGGGGTCAAACTCCCGGGACAGAATACAGCAGGTCTCCCCTCGGATCCAAATTTGGTCCAGCTCCGTACTGAATCCCGCCTTTTTATAGCCCTGTTCCCGCAGCGGCCCCTCCAGCCTGGCGATCTGAATCTGAAAACCCCTGTCCCAGAGGTCTTCCTCACTCAGCCCCTCCAGGGAGTGGGTCCTGACGTACTCCTCCGCCTCCGGGCAGGGGCCATAGGGCGGCTGGTGGAGATGGAAGGCCAGCTCCATGGGGTAACGGAGGGTCAACTGATCCACACCCCCTGCCAGAAACGCCTGATTGCACAGCAGCTGCCCCAGACTGTCCGCCGCCTTCACCGGTCTTCCTCCCGCCATCCGCTCCCGCCAGACCAGAAGGGGCGGACCTTCCCGGGTTAAGCGGTAGGCCAGCCGGTCGCCGTCGTCGTATGGGGCATAGCTGCCGATGTTCAGATAGACCCCCTCATCCTCTGTGAGAAACGTCTCCGCCAGACTGTACAGCCGCGCCCTGTTTCTCAAATCCAGCCCTCGGCCCCCCATGTGGGTCAAAAAGTCCACATACTCCCCCGGGAGCGGCCCCAGCTTCTCTGCCAGCTCCTCAATCTCTTGGGCTGTGGAGTAGGTGACGTTGTAGTACTCCCGCCAGTTGGGGTAGACTTCTGTCATAAAGCGGTCGAAGGACGGATACCAGTTCTCCCCCTCCCAGGGTCCCGGTACCAGCATTGTATCCCCTCCTCTCCTGTTTCTTCTATCATAGGGTCTATTTTTCTGTTTGTCAATCTTGTTTCACGTGAAACACCAGCCCCGCATTTGGGCCGCTGGTGTTTCTTTTTTGATAAAAACTTCAAAAACAGTTGAAATCTGCCATTGGGGTTGATATAATGAGAAATTGTACCCAGTATTGAAATCCTATCACCCTGAGGAGGCTGTTCCATGGCTAAAATCATCGCAGTTGTCAACCAAAAGGGTGGCGTCGGCAAAACCACCACCACCGTCAACATTACCGCCGCCCTCCACGACCTGGGCAAGCGGGTCCTGCTGTGTGACTTTGACCCCCAGGCAAACGCCACCTCCGGCATGGGTGTGGACAAAAATACCGCCTCGCCAAACGTCTATGACCTGCTTATCAGCGACGCCGACCCGGTCAAGGCGGTGGTGAGCACCAAGTATGGCGATGTGCTGCCCTCCAATAAGGCGCTGGCCGGCGCGGGGATCGAGATGATCGGTATTGACAACCGGGAGAAACTGCTGAAGGCCGCCCTGGACGCCTTGACAGACCGGTATGACTTTATTTTTATTGACTGCCCCCCCTCCCTGGAGCTGCTTACCGTCAACGCCTTGTGCGCCGCTCACACCCTGCTGGTCCCTGTGCAGTGCGAGTACTACGCCCTGGAGGGACTCAGCGACCTGCTGGCTACTGTCCGCCTGGTCAAGCGGAAGCTGAATCCGGAGCTGAATATGGAGGGTGTGCTGCTGACCATGTTCGACAGCCGCACCAACCTGTCCCTCCAGGTGGCTGAGGAGGTCAAGCGCCACTTCCCCGGCCAGGTCTACGCCACCGTCATCCCCCGGAACGTCCGCCTGTCCGAGGCCCCCAGCCACGGCAAGCCCATCTCCGCCTATGACCCCTACTCCCGGGGGGCGGAGGCCTACCGCCTGCTGGCGGAGGAAATGTGTGCCTCTTGATCCCCCCTTCTTCCTTTTTTCTTTGAAAAGAAAAAAGGAAGCGAAAAAAGAAACTTTTGCGCAAAACTCCGCTGCGCTCTGTTTTGCTTCCAACTCTATCCAGGCGGAAGCTCAAAAAAGCGGCCTTTCTGGCTTCCAAGCCTTATTGGACTGTGACTTCCTGGGGTCACAGACCAATCCCAACTCCATAAACAACATCAAACAGGCAAAAAAGGATAAATTATAGTATAGTGTGTTCTCCAAATAAACAGACAGCCGTCAACTAAGCGCAGG
>NZ_QWKI01000081.1 GCF_009911645.1 Pseudoflavonifractor sp. 60 | reverse complement strand
AAAACGCAGCCGCAGGCGGAGTTTTTTCCAGAAGTTTTTCTTTTGCTTCTTTTCTTTTTTCAAAAAGAAAAGAAGAAAGAGAGTGAGGTAAAGAAATGGCAAGAAAGACAGAATTAGGGCTGGGCAGAGGGCTGAACGCGCTGTTAGGGGACCCGGACCTGCAGAGCCAGGGGGAGGGCTCCATGACCCTGCCCATCTCTCAGGTGGAACCCGGCCTGAACCAGCCCCGGAAGCGGTTTGACCAGGAGGCGCTGGACGAGCTGGCGGAGTCCATCCGGGTCCACGGCATCATTCAGCCCCTGACAGTGCGGCGGCTGGCCACCGGCTACTACCAGATCATTGCCGGCGAGCGGCGGTGGCGGGCGGCCAAGGCGGCGGGTCTCCAGGAGGTGCCGGCGGTTATCATTGAGGCCGACGACCGGAAGGTGATGGAGCTGGGCCTCATTGAAAACCTCCAGCGGGAGGACCTGAATCCCGCCGAAGAGGCCCGGGGCTACCGCAGCCTCATCGAGGACTACGGCCTGACCCAGGAGCAGGTGGCCCAACAGATGGGCAAGTCCCGGCCCGCCGTCACCAACACCCTGCGCCTGCTGGCCCTGCCCGACGAGGTGATGACCATGCTGGAGGAGGGCATTCTCTCCGCCGGCCACGCCAGAGCCATTCTAGGCGCACCTACTCAAGCCCTCCAGCTGGAGGCGGCCAAAAAAGTGGCGGCAGAGCAGCTGTCCGTGCGCCAGACCGAGGCCCTGATTAAGTCCCTCCAAAAGGAGAAAAAGGACAAGCCCAAGCCCCAAGGGCCCGACCTGTCCCTCTACCTGGGCGAGCTGGAAAAGAATCTGTCCGGCCAGCTGGGCCGAAAGGTAAAAATCGCCCACAAGGGGAAAAAAGGCCGCATTGAGCTGGAATACTACAATGAGCAGGACCTTGAAACTCTGCTGGCCCTGCTCCAGAATCTGAGGGACTCGGGAGGTGTACAGGATGGCTGAACGACGGCGCGGCGAGCCCTTCATTGAAAACGACGACCGCTTCCCCCCCAGCGACCGAAGGCGGGAACGAGAGCGGCGCTCCACCCCCTCCGAGCAGGAGCTCCGCCGCCGGAGGGCCCAGCAGCGGCGGCGGCAGAACTCCGTATTTCGCTACATCGCCATTATGTTCGGGGCGGCCTTTGTGCTCCTCCTGTTCACCTTTATGATGGAGCGCCGGCAAAGCCAGCAGCAGATTGACGATTTAAAGCAATCCGCCTCCGCCCTCCAGACCCTCCAGGGTATGATAGAGGAGAACAGTGCCCTGAAGGTCCAGGTAGAGCAGCTGGAGAACCAGGTCAGTTCCCTCCAGAGTCAGGCCAGCACAGCTGAACAGAACCAGACCCAGCTGCGCAGCCAGCTCCAGGAGCTGGAGAAGACGACCCAGGCCATGGATTGGTTCTGGCAGATTGACGAGGCCTATGTCCGGGGCCGGTACACCCTGTGCCGCTCCCTGATCCAGAGCCTGGAGGACGCCAATCTCCAGGACGCCCTGCCCAAGGAGAGCATCACCAACAACGAGCGCTTCTCCCCCGCCGACCGCTATGCGGAGATCCGGGGCCGGGTCGTGAAATAGCCCAAGCAATCCCCTGTTTCACGTGAAACATTAACTATAAATAAGGAGAAGATCACCATGCTTGATATTCGTTTTATTCGGGAGAATCCCGAAGCCGTAAAAGAGAACATTCGGAAGAAGTTCCAGGAGGAAAAACTGCCCCTGGTGGACCAGGTCCTGAGCCTGGACGAGGCGAACCGGGCCGTCATGTCCGAGGCGAACGAGCTGCGGGCCATCCGCAACACTCTGTCCAAGAAGGTGGGGATGCTCATGGGTCAGGCCAAGAAGGACCCCTCCAAGCTGGAGGAGGCCGAGCAGGCCAAGGCCGATGTCAAGGCCAACGCCGACCGTCTGGCCCAGCTGGAGCAGCGGGAGACCGAGCTGGCGGAGCAGATCCGGAAAATTATGCTGGTCATCCCCAACATCATTGACCCCTCCGTCCCCATCGGCCCCGACGACTCCGCCAACGTGGAGGTGGAGCGCTTTGGCGAGGCCGCCGTGCCCGACTTTGAAATCCCCTACCACACCGAGATTATGGAGTCCTTTAACGGCGTGGACATGGACGCCGCAGGCCGAGTGTCGGGCAATGGCTTCTACTACCTTATGGGCGACGTGGCCCGGCTCCACGAGGCGGTGCTGGCTTACGCCAGAGATTTTATGATTCAAAAGGGCTTCACCTTTTGCATTCCCCCCTTTATGATCCACGGCAATGTGGTGGAGGGCGTTATGTCCCAGACCGACATGGAGGCCATGATGTACAAAATTGAGGGCGAGGACCTGTACCTCATCGGCACCAGCGAGCACTCCATGATCGGCAAGTTTATCGACCAGATCATCCCCGAGGCCTCCCTCCCCCAGACCCTCACCTCCTACTCCCCCTGCTTCCGCAAGGAGAAGGGCTCCCACGGCATTGAGGAGCGGGGAGTCTACCGCATCCACCAGTTTGAGAAGCAGGAAATGATCGTGGTTTGCAAACCCGAGGACTCCATGGACTGGTACGAGAAGATGTGGCGCTACTCGGTGGAGCTGTTCCGCTCCCTGGATATCCCCGTCCGCCAGCTGGAGTGCTGCTCCGGCGACCTGGCCGACCTGAAAGTGAAGTCCTGCGACATTGAAGCCTGGTCCCCCCGGCAGAAGAAGTATTTTGAGGTGTGCTCCTGCTCCAACCTGGGGGACGCACAGGCCCGCCGGCTAAAAATGCGGGTCAAGGGCGAGAAGGGCACCTACCTCCCCCACACCCTGAACAACACTGTGGTGGCTCCGCCCCGAATGCTCATTGCCTTCCTGGAGAACAACCTCCAGGCCGACGGCAGCGTCATTATCCCCAAGGTGCTCCAGCCCTACATGGGCGGCCTGGAGGTCATGGTGCCCAAGAAATGAAAACGGCTCTCCAGCGGGAGCGCAAGGGGGAGCTGTCCGCCGTCAACGTCCTGTTCTGCGCCATGATGACCTACTTCCACGTCGCCCCCCAGTCCCTGGCAGTCCTGGACCCCCTGAGCTGGCAGTATGCCGCCGTTCTCCTGGTCCAGCGGCTGGGCTGCGTGGCCGTGCCCGGTTTCTTCTTCCTCAGCGGACTGAGATTTACTCTCTCCAGCAGTGAGAAGGGCCTCCTCCCCTACTACTGGGGCCGGTTTAAACGGCTGGTGATCCCCTACGCGGGGGCGGCGGCGGTGTACTACGCCGTCTTCGTCCGGCTGGGCTGGTATGTCTTCGACTGGAACGACCTCCTGCGGCAGACTCTCCAGGGGACCTTGTCTGACCACTTCTACTTCGTCATTGCCCTGGTGCAGTTTGCCCTGCTGGCTCCGGTGTTTCGGGGAGTTGTGAGGCGGTACTCCCCCCTGGTCCTCCTCCCCCCTGCCCTGGTGCTCACCCAGTTCAGCGGACAGTTTTTCACCGCCTTGGCCCAGTACTTTCCCACCTCCCCGCTGCCCCACTATATCCGGACCCTGTTCCCCAACTTTCTCTTCTACTACCTGGCCGGCTGCTTCGCCGGGGCGCGATATGAGGACTTTCGGGCTATGCTGGCAGAAAACCGCCTTCCCATTGGGGTCATGGCCCTGATCTTCACCGCCGCCGACCAGCTGTGCAGTTTTCTCCACTACTCGGGCCGGAGCACCATCCCCTTTCTGGAGCAGGTCCATCTGCTGTTCTACCTCAGCGGGATCCTCCTTCTGTGCTCCCTGCCTGCCCCCCGCTGGGAGGGTCTCTGGGGGGCCGTAATGCGGGCGGCCGACCGGGCCAGCTACCTGATTTACCTCTACCACGGCCTGGTAATCGCCCTGTTCAACCTGTGGGCCCCGAGCTGGGGGATCACCAACGCGGGGGCTCAGCTGATTGGACGGACCCTGGCCGCCTTTGGAGTCACCGGCGGCGCGTGTATCCTGTGGCAGCGGCTGTGGGCGGCGGCTACGGGAAAATCCGAAATAGTTTAAGGAGAAACGGCTATGAAAGCATTCATAGAAGAGTTTAAACAGTTTATCGCCCGGGGAAATGTGATGGATATGGCGGTAGGCGTCATCATCGGCGGGGCCTTCAGCGCCATTACCACCTCCCTCATCAATGACATCATCATGCCCGTCCTGGGTATTTTTACCAGCAGCATCTCCTTTGCCGACCTGTCCTTCACCGTCAACGGAGCGGTGATTACCTACGGGAACTTTATTCAGGCGGTGTTTAACTTCCTCATTATGGCGCTGGTAGTCTTCTCCATGATGAAAGCCATGAACAAGCTCCACCGGAAAAAGGAGGAGGCCGCCCCTCCGCCCCCGCCCCCGGAGCCCTCTAACGAGGAGAAGCTGCTGATGGAGATCCGGGACCTGTTAAAGGAGAAGCAGTAAATGCCGGAAGACAGACGCGACCCCCAGGAGAAGGAGGGCTTCACCCCCTCCTCCCCCGTGAAACGGACCTTAGCCTGGATTGGGCTGGTCTACATGGTCATTCTGGTAGCTATGACCACCTACCCCTATTTTACCGGCGCGGGTCTGGGTAATCTGGGTCCCATCCTCACCGTCCCTGGGCTCATCGGACTGGGGATCCTGGTCCTGGTGTCCTGGAAGTCCGCCGGAAGACCGGGAAAGGTCCCTGCCATCGCCCTAGCCGCCCTGTGCTGGCTGCTGGCCCTGGCAACCCTGCCCATTGGCATTGCCGGGCTCATGTCCAACTTCAGGGGGTAGAAGATGGAAAAGAAGGATATACGGGACATCCTCCGCCAGGGCTTTGCGGAACAGGGCCTGACAGATAAAATCGACCCCTGGGTCCTCCAGAACCTGGACTACTACTGCCAGCTGCTGCTGGAAAAAAACCAGGTGATGAACCTCACCGCCGTCCGGGACCCGGAGGGAGTCGCCCGGCTCCACTTTCTGGACTGCGCCGCCCTGCTGAACTACTGCGACTTTCAGGGGAAGACCCTCATTGACGTGGGCACCGGGGCGGGCTTTCCCGGGATGGTGCTGAAAATGCTGGTCCCCTCTCTGGATGTGACCCTGCTGGACTCCCTGAAAAAACGGCTGGACTGGCTGCTGGAAACCTGCGGCGTTCTCAGTCTGGAAAACATCCGGACCCTTCACGCCCGGGCGGAGGAGCAGGCCCTGGTGAAGGGCTGGCGGGACAGCTTCGACTTTGTCACCGCCCGGGCGGTGGCCCAGCTGCGTCTGCTGTGTGAGCTGTGCCTGCCCTTTGTGAAAGTGGGGGGCCAATTTCTGGCCATGAAGTCCACCGGCAGCGACCAGGAGCTGGAGGAGGCCGCCCACGCCATTAAGCTGCTGGGTGGCCGGCTCCAGGGGGTTCACGACTACTCCGTCCCGGGCACGGAGGTGACCCACCGGCTCATTGTTATAGAGAAGGCGGCCCCCACTCTGAAGGGCTACCCCAGGAAATGGGGAAAAATGCAAAAACAGCCCCTTTGATGTGGGCGGTTTGCCTAAAGTGCATGGAAATTGTAAATTTTTTCTAAATGTTTTGCAGAAAATGGTTGACGAGCGGCAGATTTATGGTACACTAAACTATGGAATATAGGAGGGAACTTCCATGGGCACCGTAGTTTCGATTACATCGGGAAAGGGGGGCACCGGGAAGACCTCAATCACCGGCGGCGTGGGCTGCTCTCTGGCCCTGATGGGAAAACGGGTTCTGTGCATCGACATGGATATCGGACTGCGGAACCTGGATATCACCCTGGGACTCAACGACCGGGCGCTGATGGATTTCTCTGATGTGGCACTGGGACGCTGTCCTCTGGCCCGGGCAGCGGTGGACCACCCTGATATTCAAGGCCTGGCCCTGCTCACCGCCCCCATGTCCCTCCCTGCCAGCCTGACCCACGAGAAGGTACGCGCCCTGCTGGACACTGCACGGACCCTGTACGACTATATTTTGATCGACTCCCCCGCCGGCCTGGGGGGCGGATTCCGGCTGGCCGTCTGCGGAGCCGACCGGGCCATTGTCATCTCCACCAATGACGCCTCCTCGCTCCGGGACGCCCAGCGCACTGTGGTTGAGCTGGATCAGCTGCGGCAGGTCCATTTGGTGATGAACCGCATCCAGACCCGGCTGCTGCGCAAGCTGCGCACCACCATCGACGACGCAATGGACGCCGCCGGGCTGCCCCTCCTCGGTGTTGTACCGGAGGACCCCCAGGTGATTCTCTGTGCCAACCTGGGCCAGCCCCTCACCAGCCGGGGAAAAAAAGGGGCCGCTCTGGCCTGCTGGAACATCGCCCTGCGGCTGGAGGGACAGCGGGTCCCCATCATGCGCATTCGATAGCTGCATCTGCCCATCCAATTTAGATATAAGGAGGTATTGCCGCCATGAACATTGCCATAATGAGCCATACAAAAAAGCAAGAACTGATGGTACAATTCTGTACCGCCTACTGCGGGGTCCTGTCTAAACACTCCGTCTGCGGTACCAACGCCACCGGACGCATGGTGGCGGAGGCAACCGGTCTGCCCGTCCAGCTCTTCCTGTCCCACGAGCACGGGGGGATTGAGCAGATTGGCCAGCGCATTATCTACAACGAGATCGACATGGCCCTCTTCTTCAACTCCCCCGAGGACAACGAGATGGACAAGGACGTGCTCTATATAACCCGTCTGTGCGACAAGCACTCCGTCCCTGTGGCGACCAACGTGGCAACCGCCGAGCTGCTTATTCACGGCCTGGCCCGGGGCGACCTGGACTGGCGCGAGGGTATGAATCCCAACCGGGTCCCCTTCGCCCTGTAAGCCTTTCGCGCTCCCGTCCCGACCTTCGTGGATGGGAGCGTTCCGCTTTTCTCCCCCTTTCTTCCTTTTCTTTGAAAAGAAAAGGAAGCGAAAAGAAACTTTTACGCAAAATTCCGCTTCGCTCCATTTTGCTCCTTACTCTCTCACGCAAACTCCCGATTAACTGGCAGCTGTTTATAATTCAGCGACAAAATTCAGTTCTGCCATAAAATTTCCATCCAAGCGCAGAGAAAAAACGAAGCCGCAGGCGGAGTTTTTTCTGAAAGTTTTTTCTTTTTCTTCTTTTCTTTTTTTCAAAAAAGAAAAGAAGAAAGTTGTGTTGAAAGGAAGAACGTTATGTCAAAAGTACAGCCGCGCACCCTCTCTGGATTTATGGAGCTGCTGCCCCAGAGGCAGGTCAGCTTTGACCGCATGGCGGCCATCATTCGGGAGTCCTTCTCCCTCTACGCCTTCACGCCCCTGGACACCCCCCTTATTGAGGCCAGCGAAGTGCTGCTGGCCAAGGGCGGCGGCGAGACCGAAAAGCAGATCTACCGCTTCACCAAGGGGGACAGCGACCTCTCCCTGCGTTTCGATTTGACGGTCCCGCTGGCAAAGTATGTGGCGCTGAACTACTCCAAGCTGGCCTTCCCCTTCCGCCGCTTCCAAATCGGCAAGGTCTACCGGGGTGAGCGGGCCCAGCGGGGGCGCTTCCGGGAGTTCTACCAGGCGGACATTGACGTCATCGGCGACGGCCAGCTGGACATCTCCAACGACGCCGAAATTCCCGCCATCATCTACCGCACCTTCACTGCGCTGGGTCTGCGCCGCTTCCAGATTCGGGTTAATAACCGGAAGGTTCTCAACGGCTTCTATGCCATGCTGGGGCTGACTGAGCAGTCCGGAGCCATCATGCGCACAGTGGACAAGCTGGAGAAGATTGGCGCGGACAAGGTGCGGGAACTGCTGGTAGACCCGGAGATTGGTCTGAGCGGGGACCAGGCGGAGGAGATTTTAAAATTCATCGCCATCAAGGGCAGCAATTCCGATGTACTGGCCGCCCTGGAGGATTACCGGGGCCGTCACCCCATGTTTGACGAGGGTCTGGACGAGCTGTCTGCCGTCGCCAGGCACCTGGCCGCCTTCGGTGTGCCCGAGACCAACTTTGTGGTGGACCTGACCATTGCACGGGGGCTGGACTACTACACCGGCACCGTCTATGAGACTACCATGCTGGACCATCCGGAGATTGGTTCCATCTGTTCCGGGGGCCGGTATGATAACTTAGCGGAATATTACACCGATAAACAACTCCCTGGCGTTGGAATTTCCATTGGTTTGACCCGCCTATTCTTTGTACTGGAGGACCAGGGCTACCTCAACGACCAGCTGAACACCGCCCCCGCCGACGTGCTCATCCTCCCCATGACCGACGACATGGGCCACGCCGTCAAGCTGGCCACCGACCTGCGGAGCTCCGGCATCCGCACCCAGATTTATGGCGAGAAGAAGAAGTTTAAGCAGAAGATGAACTACGCCGACAAGCTGGGGGTCCCCTATGTCATCTTCCTGGGGGACGACGAGATCAAGCAGGGCAAGGTGTCCCTGAAGGATATGCGCTCCGGTGACCAGGAACTGCTGCCCACCACCGAGGCAGTGGAGAAAATCGTCGACATCATGGGGGCCAACGGCGGTGAGACCCCCATTCTGGACAAGGGGGAGTGAGGATTTTTGCTCCCACCTCGGCTTCAGGAACTGCGCAGAGAGTCCGGCATGACACAGCGGCAGGTCGCCCATTCCATTCAAACGACCCTGCGGCAGTACCAGCGCTTTGAAAAAGGAGAACAAAAGCCAAGCTATGACAATCTGGTCAAACTTGCGGACTGTTTTCAGGTCTCACTGGACTATCTGACAGGGCGTTCTCAGTGAAAAGAGACACTGCTCTAAATCCAAATAGAAATATATAAATGAAATATTACAAATAGGAGTGATATTTATGGGTGAAACAAGCACCTTTTACCGAACCCACACCTGCGGGGAGCTGCGCATGGAGCAGATTGGGGAGACCGTGACCCTGGCGGGCTGGATGGAAAATCTCCGCGAGGTGAGCCAGAGTTTGGCCTTTCTAGTGCTGCGGGACTTTTACGGCACCACTCAGGTAGTGTTGGAGACGGAAGAACACATCCAGTCCGTCAAGGAGCTGAACAAGGAGACGGTAATCCAGGTCAGCGGAGCGGTCCGGGAACGGGACAGCAAGAATCCCAAGCTGCCCACCGGCGACATTGAGGTGGTCCCCGCTCAGATCAAAGTACTGGGCCGCTGCCGCCACAATGAGCTCCCCTTCCCTATCAACCGCAGCCGGGAGGCGGACGAGTCATCCCGTCTGAAGTACCGCTATCTGGACCTGCGCAATCCGGAGGTAAAAAACAACATCGTCCTGCGCAGCCAAGTGGTGTCCGCCCTGCGCGCCGCCATGACAGAACAGGGCTTTTTGGAGATTACGACCCCCATCCTCACCGCCTCCTCCCCCGAGGGGGCCCGGGACTATCTGGTGCCCAGCCGGAAGCATCCCGGCAAGTTCTACGCTCTGCCCCAGGCTCCCCAGCAGTTCAAACAGCTGCTGATGGCCTCCGGATTTGACAAATACTTCCAGATCGCCCCCTGCTTCCGGGACGAGGACGCCCGTGGGGACCGCTCCCCCGGCGAGTTCTACCAACTGGACATGGAGATGGCCTTCGCCAGCCAGGAGGACGTGTTTGCTGTACTGGAGGAGGTACTGCCCCCCATCTTTGCTAAATACGGAAAGTATAATATCGCCTCAAAAACACCATTTGTACGCATCCCCTATCTGGAGGCCATGGAAAAGTACGGCACCGACAAGCCCGACCTGCGCATCGACCTGACGATAGAGGACCTCACTCAGCTGCTGTCCGGCTGCGGCTTCCCGGCCTTTGAGAATCAGACCGTCAAAGCGGTGGTAGTCTCTGGCTTCCAGGGAAGCCGGAAGCAGATCGACAAGCTGTGCTCTGATGTAGAGGTCCAGACGGGGAACAAGGTCTACTGGTTCCGCTATGATGAGAAGGGGGAGATTGTGGGCGGCATCGCCAAGTTCATCCAGCCCATCAAGGATCTGGTAGTGGAGGCCCTGACCCTCGCCCCTGACTGTCTGGTGGGGCTGTCCGCTGGAACACTGACAGCGGCGCAAAAGACCGCCGGGGTATTCATCAAGACCGTAGCACCCCTCTGCCCGGCCCACTTTGGCAAGGAGCGGTACGAGTTTTGTTGGATTGTGGACTTCCCCATGTACGAGCTTGGGGAGGAGTCGGGCGAGCTGGAGTTCTGCCACAATCCCTTCTCCATGCCCGCCGGAGGTCTGGAGACCATCGAAAAGGCTATTGCGGGGGAGATTGACCCCCTGTCCATCACCGCCGACCAGTACGACCTGGTGTGCAATGGAGTTGAGCTGTCCTCCGGCGCGGTGCGCAACCACGACCCGGAGATTATGGTGAAAGCCTTCCAGATGGTGGGTCTGGAGGAGGAGGACGTGCGGAAGAAGTTCCCCGCCATGTACAACGCCTTCACCTACGGCGCGCCCCCCCACGCCGGCATTGCCCCAGGTGTGGACCGAATGGTCATGCTCCTCTCCGGCGAGGAGTCCATCAGGGAGGTCATCCCCTTCCCCATGAACAAGAACGCCCAGGACCTGATGATGGGGGCCCCGGGCGCCGTGGAACAGAGTCAGCTGGACGAGCTGAACATTGCCGTCACCAGGACGGAGGAGGAGTGATCCATGAAGGGCTATCTCTCCCTGGTGCTGGCCGCACTGCTGCTGGCGGGATGCGGGCCGGTCCAGGCGGGGAGCCAGCCTCCCCCCTCCCCTTCTCCGGGGCTGGAGGAGATAAATGTCACCACCTCTCTCCCTGAGCCAGAGCCGGAACCCGACCCCCGGCAGGAGTCCATTGACACTTTGCTGGCCTCCATGACGGCGGAGGAGAAGGTGGGCCAGGTCTTTTTCGCCCGGTGTCCCGGGGAGAACGGGGCTGCCCTGGCCGGGGAGTACCACCTGGGGGGCTACCTCCTCTTCCGCCAGGACTTCCAGGACAAGGAGAAAAACTGGCTGACCGAGGAGCAGTTAACCCAAAACATCCAGGCCTATCAGGAGGCCGCGGCCATCCCCCTGCTTATCGGGACCGACGAGGAGGGGGGCACCGTGGCCCGGGCCAGCCGGAACCCCAACCTCTTCCCCGAAAAGTGCAAATCGCCCCAGCAGCTTCTCAAGCAGGGCAAGGACTTGGCGGAGGACGCCCGGGAAAAGAACAGCGCCCTGCTGGGCTATGGCATCAACGTAAATCTGGCTCCGGTGTGCGACGTGTCCACCAATCCCAAGAGCTTCATCTATGACCGGACCCTGGGCAAGGACGCCGCCGCCACCGCCGGGTACGCCGCCTCTGTGGTGACCGCCATGAGGGACTGCGGCGTGGGTAGCGTGTTGAAGCACTTCCCGGGCTACGGGGACAACGCCGACACCCACACCGGTTCCGCGGTGGACGACCGGCCCCTGGAGACTTTCCGGGAGGAGGATTTCCTGCCCTTCCAGGCGGGCATCCAGGTGGGAGGCGGCACCACCGCCGTGCTGGTCTCCCACAACACAGTGACCGCTATGGACCCGGACCGGCCCGCCTCCCTCTCCCCCGCCGTGTACCAGATTCTGCGGGAGGAGCTCAATTTTCAGGGCCCCGCTCTCACGGACGACCTGGGGATGGAGGCCATCCTGCAATTTGCCGGAGAGAACTCCCCTGTCGTCCTGGCCCTGGAGGCGGGGTGCGACATGGTGCTCACCGGCAGCTTTCAGGAGGAGATTCCCAAGGTACTCGCCGCTCTGGAGGACGGGACCCTGACCCGGGAGCGGCTGGACGAGGCCGTCTCCCGGGTCCTGGGCTGGAAATACGATTTGGGCCTGCTCTCTTAACACAACATGCCCGCCGCTGACGCGGCGGGCATTGTCTATGATAAAATTGACACAATCACATGGAAAATCTGGGGGAAGATCAGCATCACGCCCACCAGGCGGCAGATCTGGAGGACCACCAGGTCGGCGCTCTCGACCCCCAAATCGACGGCAATAAGGGCCATCTCGGTGGCGCCCGCCGGGGAGAGGGTCAGCATGGCCTCCCTCAGCTGGATATGGAACACCTTATGCACCACCAGGCCCATCCCCACACAGCAGGCCATATAGCCCAGGCACAGGACCACGGCGGGCAGGGCCAGCTGCTTCATCTGGATGATCTGTTCCCGGGTTATGCCGGAGCCGATACAGCAGCCGGAGATGACCTGGGCAAGGCGGCGCAGCCACATGGGCATTCCGGAGCACTTTCCGCTCAGCTTCAGTCCGGCGGTGACGATCAGGGCGGCGGACAGGGCCCCCGCAGGAACGCCGGACCACTTGCCCAGGGCCGCCGCCGCCACCGCCGCGCACATGGTAGGCAAAAACGCCCGCAGCGTCGGCCCGCTCCCCGCCCTCTTCCGCTCATGCTGCTGCACCGCCTCGGCCTCCATCCGCCGGGCGGCCTCCGGCTCAATAAGGCGGTCGGAGAGCATAATCACACTGGGCAGACAGCCCATCCCAAAAATCATCCGCACAAACTGCATCACCGCCACCACCGAGCTGTCCGCCCCCATGTCCATGGCGATAAGGGGCGTATCCGACATCCCCCCGGGGGCGGCACAGAACAGGCAGGTCAGCAAATCCAGGTCGGTGACGCGGTAAAAGACGGCGGCCATAGTCAGATTCAGCACCAGCAGACTGGCCAGCACCATCAGATAGGGCCGGATGAGCCGGGGCAGGTGGCGCACATCCTCCCGGGTCATCATACAGCCGATATAGGCCCCGGTGAGGGCCTGGGCCACAATCCGGGTCTGGGGATAGATGAAGGCCTGTCCGGTGGCCACATTCAGCGCCGCTGCCCCCAAAATGGCCCCCACCAGCATTCCGCCGGGGACCCTCAGTTTAAACACCAGCAGGCCCATCATCAGGGCCGCCAGCACCGTCAGCACCATCCACACAGTCGGAACACTCCTTTTTCTCCCCGTCCTCAGCCCAAAATCAGCATGAGAATGGGAATGGTCACAAAGCTGGCCAGGATGGACAGGCAGGCTCCAGTGGCGGCGTACTCCTCGTCGGCGCCGTAAGCTCCGGCCATCACCGTCACCTGGCTCACCACCGGCAGGGCGCTCTCCACCACAAACACCTGCAAGGGCAGGCCCTCCATCCCAAACAGGGAGCAGCAGGCCAGGCATATCACCGGCGACAGCACCAGCCGCATCACCAGCATGGTGGGCAGGCCCCGGAGGAAGCGCAGATTTTTCAGCCCCACCTCATAGACGATGAAGCCGCAGTAGAACAGAGCCAGAGGGGAGACGGAATTGCTGATGTAGCCCGCAAAGCGCATCAGGGGGTCGGGCAGACGCAGCCCCAGCACCAGCAGGACGATGGAGAAAATGACCCCCAGAATGGGCGGCTTGGTGAACATATCCTTCAAAAAGCCCCACAGACTGGTCCCCTGCCCTGAGCCGTTTCCCGCCCGCTCAATCAGCATGACCCCCACCGACTGGAGGAAGGAGGTGTGGCCCAGGTAGTAGAGCATGATATAGGGCATACTGGCCTCCCCAAAGAGCTGAGTACACACGGGGATCCCGATGAACAGGGTATTGGACAGCCCCGCCATCGCCACAAAGACGCCCCAGCGCGCCCGGGGCAGGCGGAGCAGCGTGGCCGCCAGCGCCGAGGCCAGCAAATCCAGCAGCACGGCCACAACCCCCGCCAGCACCATCAGCCCCGCCTGCGCCAAACTGCTCCGGTCCAGGTTGTTCAGCAGTCCCACCAGACAGTTGCAGGGCACCGCGATATTCACAATATACTTGCTGAGAAATTTCTTCTCCGTGGAGGTCATCCAACCCCATACCCCCATCAGATAGCCCACCGACATGAGCAGCAGCAGCACCAGACAGGCGGAGAGGGCGTTTAAAAATCCAGCCATCTTATCACTTCCTTCCCACCAATATAATCCAAAAGCCCGGCTATGTCAAATCACAGCCGGGCTATTTCTCATACTTTGCTCTCCTCAGCCCTGGGGCGCAGGAGGCTTCCCCCCCTTGTTGGGCCGGCGGCGGCGTCTCCGATTGCTGTTATTGGACCGGCGGACGCCCTCCTCTTTGGGCTGCCGGGGCTCCCCGCTCTGCTCGGGGGCGGGGGACTTGGACTCCCCCTGCTGGCTCCGGTTGGGGCGGTGATTTCGATTCCGGCGGTTGGGACGGCGCTCCTCCTGGGGCTCAGGACGGCCGCTGTTCCGGCTGGGGAAGGCGGCTTCAATGGCGGCGGCCAGGGAGTCCTCCTCCGTCACCTGAGTTGGGCCCTCCTCACTGGGGCGGCGCAGCTTGGCCAGTTCCTCCAGGGGGGGCTCCACATAGCCCTCAGGCCGCTTTCCCTTGCCGCTGCGGACCACCGACAGCTCGCTGTTGTGATAGGTCTTGGGGGTCGCCGGGTCGGAGTCCAGCCGCACCTGGGCGGTCTGGCGCAGCAGATTGACGCCGCATACCGTTCCCGCCCCGTCGGGGGTCTCCACAAAGGACTCCTGCTTGGGGGCGTGCTTCACCAAATCCTCATAGGCCTCCTGCTCATATTTCAGACAGCACATCAGCCGCCCGCAGGTGCCGGAGATCTTGGTGGGGTTGAGGGAGAGATTTTGAGTCTTGGCCATTTTGATGGACACGGGCTGGAACTCCTCCAGAAACTGGGTGCAGCAGAAGGGCTTGCCGCAGATGCCCAGGCCGCCCAGCAGCTTAGCCTCGTCCCGGACGCCGATCTGCCGCAGCTCGATGCGGGTGTGGAGCGCGCCGGCCAAATCCTTCACCAGGGCCCGGAAGTCAACCCGCCCCTCGGAGGTAAAGAAGAAGAGAATTTTACTGCCGTCAAAGCTGTACTCCGCGCTGACCAGCTTCATATCCAGGCCGTGCTCGGCGATCTTCTGCTGGCAGATGGACAGGGCCCGCTTCTCCCGCTCTTTATTCTTCTCCACCGTCTTGGCGTCCTCCGCCGTGGCCATACGCACCACGGGACGCAGGGGGGCGGTGAGCTCGATCTCGTCGATCATGGTGTTGCCCCGGACACACTGGGCGTACTCCGTCCCCCGGGCCGTCTCCACAATGACCCCGTCCCCCACCTGGAACTGGACGCCGTTTGGATTAAAATAGTATTCCTTTCCGCCGTTTTTAAAGCGGATACTAATAATTTCTACCATAGTTGAACCCCTTTTTCGGACAGAAGGGGACGCTCCTCTTCTGCCGCTTATCTCAAATCCTGGAAAAGGTCTCTGCGCACAGCAGGGCGGAGAGCTGTCCCCCGCTGACATTCAGCCGGGCCGCCCCCTTGACCTGCCGGACCACCTCCGCTGCCATCATTAGACGCCGGCGGTCGCCGCCCCGCACCGCCCGGGCGGCCAGCTCGTTCTCCAGCTCGTCCAGCAGGGCGAAAATCTCCTCCCGCCTGCCCTTTACATCCAGAGCCATGGAGGCCTCAAACAGCTCCAGCTCACTGCCCCGTTCCAGAGCGCCGGCCAGCCGCCGCACCTGCTTCAGCCGCTCCTGGCGGGATCCGTCATCCTCCAGTCTGGACACCGCCTGGCCCAAAATACCCTGACAGTCCAGTGCCGCCGCCCGCAGCTCCTGGGGGGACCGGTTGGGGAAACGGTCCCTCAGCCAGACCTCGCACTCCTTCAGGGGCACGGGGGCGAGGGAGAGCTCCTCACAGCGGGAGCGCACCGTTTGAAGCAGCCCGCCCGCGTTACTTGCCAGCAGCAGAAAGGCGGCGTAGGGCGGCCCCTCCTCCAGCAGCTTGAGCATCGCGTTCTGGGCGGAGGCGTTCATCTGATCGGCCCCCTCCAACAGGTATATCTTCCGCGCCCCCTCGTTGGGGCGGATATAGGCGTCAGAGCGCAGAGCCCGCACCTGGTCCACAGCAATGGACTTGACGGCCCCTGTACCGGTGATCACCGACACGTCGGGGTGAAGTCCTCTCAGAACCTTGGTGCAGGGGCCGCATATACCGCAGGGTCGCCCGGTTTCAGAGGTACACAGCATTCCCATGGCCAGAAGCCGGCCCAGGGTGTGCCGCCCGGACCCCGCCGGTCCGGAGATAATATAGGCGTGGGAGAGCCCCCTCCTCCCCTCCTGCTGGGAGAGCTGTTCCTTGATTCGGCTGTTTCCCGCCAGAGCTGACAATTCCATCTTACTTCTCCCCTACTATGCGAACTTCCAACTGCATATTATACCCTATCTCACGCAAATAGGCCAGCTCTTTTTTTGAAATTCGCTCCCCGGGGGCGATAACAGGGACGCCGGGAGGGTAGGGAGCGATCTGACAGGCAGCCACCTCCCCCTCGCAGTCCTCCAGAGGGAGGGGCCGGCTGGGGGCGAAGAGGGCCTGCCGGGGGGAAACCGCCCGCTGAGGGATGGGCGGGGCGGGGATGGAAGGGCAGTCCCCCATCTGGTCCCGGAGCTCTTCCAGGGCCCTCTCCAGCCGCTGGAAATCGCCATCGCTGTCTTGGGCGGTACCAATCAAAATCACGTGGCCGCCGTCCTCCATCTCGGGGAAAATTCCCCGCCGCTCCAGCTGCTCCGCAAAACTGGGGCCATTGTGTACCTTTAACGTGAGGCGGCAGGGATCCAGGAAGAGGGCCGGGCCGGGGCGGAGACTGGGAAACTTCTGCCGCAGCTCCATGACCCGGCAGGCGGCCCTGCGGTACTCATGGATACCCTCCTCCTCCAGCCAGGCTCGGGCTCCGTCCAGGGAGGCCATCATGGGGTAGGAGGGGCTGGAGGTGCCAAAGATGGAGGCGGTCCGCCGCACCAAATCGGCCTCGAAGCCGCTGGCGAAGAGGAGGGCAGACTGGCCCATGGCAGGGAGAGTTTTGTGGGCGGAGACAGCCGCCGCATCCGCCCCCCAGAAGGGCTCCAGCCCCAGGAAGGGCAGATGGGCCCCATGGGCGCCGTCCACAAAAAGTTTTCCACCGTGGGCATGGACCACTCTGGAAATAGCTCCAATATTTGACAACACTCCGGCATATGTGGGTGAGGTAATACAGACCGTTTTTATCTCCGGGTCCTGTTCCAGCTTTTTTTCCACCATCTCCGGGGAAATGGGGCCAATCAGATGCTCCTCTCTCAGCCAGGGCCGCTCCAGCCAGACAGGCTCCAGGTCCAGCAGAGCCAAGGCGTTGAAGGCGGAGCGGTGACAGCTTCGGTCCATAAGCACCTTCTCCCCCGGGCGGGCGCACAGGGCCAGTCCGGTGTGGACCCCCATGGTGGACCCCCCGGTGAGGAACTGGCACTGGTCAAAACCGAACAGCTCCGCCCACAGGACCTGGGCGGAGTCAAAGGGCTCCCCCGCCTCGTAGAGGTTTCCAGTCCCGGGCAGCTCGGTCACATCCAGGGGGGCCAGCCCCGCCAACTCGGCCACCGGGAAAAATTTTCCCTTGTGTCCCGGCATGTGGAAGCGGACTGGCTCCTGGCCGGCGTAACGCCGCAGAGCGTCATAGAGGGGGGCCGGCATAAAAACACCTCAACTTTCGTTTTTCTCCTACTTGAAAAAAGCGGAAGGGCTCCCCCTTCCGCCTTATGTTTTATCTCTGATGGGGGGCGTAGGCCACCACAGTGCGGCGGTTGGGCTCCACGCCGGTGGAGTAGGTGGTGACACCCTTGTAATCCTGGAGCGCAGTATGGATCACGTGGCGTTCGTAGGCGTTCATGGGTTCCAAGGTCATATTCTTGCGGTACTTGACCACCTTGCCCGCCATCTTGACGGCCAGCCGCTGGAGGGACTCCTCCCGCTTGGCCCGGTAGCCCTCGGCGTCCACATGGATGCGGACCCGCTTGGACTGACCCCGGTTGACGGTGTAGCTGGTGAGCTGCTGAATGGCATCCAGCGTCTCCCCCCGGCGGCCAATAATGGCCCCCAGGTCCTTGCCCTGAAGGATCACCTTATAGTTGCCCTCGCTGGTGATGAAGATCTCGGGTGCGGCCTCCACATTCAGGTGCTCCATCAGGCCGGTGAGGAAGGTTTTGATCTGATTGGCCTTCTCGTCGTCGGGGCTGACGGCCTCCACGGTGACCGGCTCCCGGGGGACCGGGGCGGGCGCGCTGCCGATGAGCACCTCGTCCCCCGCCTGGACCCGGTTCTCGGGACGGGGACGGCGCTGCTCCCGGCGGGGCTGGCTCTTCTTCGGGGGGGGCATCCCGGGCTTGGCGGCCAGGATAGTCTCCTCCGCCGGGGGGGCGGGCGGGTCCTCCCGCTTCTTAGGTGCAGCCTTGGGAGGCTCCTTTTTTGCCGCCGGCTTGGGGGCGGAGAGCACCGTCTCCTCCTTCACCGCGGGCCTCTCCTGCTTGGAGACAGGGGCAGGCTTGGGGGCGGGGGCAGGCTTGGGGGGCTCCTCCAGGGATACGTCATTGAGGGAACAGGGCTTTCCGTCCACCTCGTTATAGCTCACCCGCACCTTAGCCGGGTTGCTGCCAAAGCCCAGAAAACCGGTTTTCGCCCGCTCAATCACCTCCACCGACACATCGTCCCGGTCCAGACCCAACTGGAACAGGGCAGCGGAAATGGCGTCCTCCTCGGAGCGCCCGGTGGTCTCAATCCATTTCAGCATCACTTAGCTCTCCTTATCCTCATTTTTTTTGGTCTCCTCCGCCTGGGCCGCCTTGGACTTCTTTTTACCCTTTTTGGCGGCCTGCTCCACCTGGCGGAAAAGCTCGTTGGGATCGGTGTAGGGGGTCACTCCGCCGTAGCGGTTGGGAATGTAGGCGCGGCCCCGGGCATAGGCCCGCAGGCCCTCCCGGCTGTCTGCCTTGACCACGCCCTCCTGCTCCGGCTCGCTGTCCTTTTTCAGGGTGGTCTTCTTCTTGCCCCGGTTCTTCTTCTCCTCCTCCAAACGGCGCTGGCGTTCCAGGCGGGCCTCCTCCTTGCGGCGCTTCTCCTCTTCCTTCTCCTCAGCCTCCCGCTTGGCGGCGGCCTCCCGGGCGGCCTCGTAGTCCTTTTTCAGCATCTTGCCGCAGATGACCTCCTGGATCATGGTGACAAAATACTGGGTGATCCAGTAGACGGACAGACCGGCGGGGACGGTGAAGCCGATCCACAGCGACATGAGGGGCATCATCCACATCATCATCCTGTTGGTCTGGTCCATTTGGGCATTCTTGTTCTGGCTGTTCATCTGGTTGGTGGCCATGGACACCTTCATCGATAGATAGGACACCGCCACTGAGATGATGGGCAGGATGAACAGGCCAATGGATCCCCATTTCAGGCCGCCGGTCCAGAACCTCCAGGTGGGGATACGGGACATGTCCAGCCCCAGGAACTGGAAGTTCATCACAAACAGGTGGTCCCCCGCCCCGGCAAACTGGCTGTTCATAAAGGACTGGAGGGAGGCCAGATTTTCGTTGTTGATCAGGGAGACCAGATAGAGCTGATTATACCCGCCGGTCTGGAAAAGGCTGGTGATCTTGCCGTCGGCCAGCTGCTCCTTCAGCCGGTCCATAGCAGCCTGAGTGAGCCAGCCATTGGCCACCGCCGCAGTCTCCCAGTTCAGGTGGGCGGCCAGAGCCTGGACCTGTTCGCCGGTCAGGTGCATGAAGTAGGTCAGCGGCTCCCGGATAATGCCGAACAGAGCGATGAGCACGATCATGGGAATGAGGGACCACAGACAGCCCCCCATGGGGTTGACCTTCTCCCGCTCGTAGAGCTTTTGCAGCTCCAGGTTGTAGCGCTCCTTGTCCTTGCCGTACTGTTTTTGCAGCTGCTGCATTTTGCCGGAGAGCATGGTAGTCTGGATCATGCTCTTCTTGCTCTTCAAGGTCACGGGGAAGAGCACCAGCTTGATGACAATGCCGAACAGGATCAGCGCAATGCCGTAGCTGTTGAACAGGTTGTAGAAGAACAGCAGCAGCCAGGCAAAGGGTTGTAAAATAATACCCACTCAAGATACCTCCGCATATTAAGTTGTAGCAGAAGCCTAGGGCACAGGGTCATATTCAATGGACTTCTGCCGGTGAAAGGGATGGCACCGCGCAACTCTGCGCAGGACCAGCCAGCCCCCCCTGAGGGCGCCGTACCTCTCCACCGCCTCCAGAGCGTACTCCGAGCAGGTGGGAATAAAGCGGCAGCAGGGCGGGCGCAGGGGTGAGATGCTGTGCCGGTAAAACCGGATCAGAGACAGAAGGACCTGTTTCATTGGGGCTTGTCCCCTTTTCCGGGCCTCTCCTCCCCCTTCCGGGCGGGAATCAGGCCCAGCTTTTTCATCTGCTGGTCAAAGCTGCGCTCCATCTCGTCAAACCGGCCGTAGATGGACCGGGTCCGGGCCACAATCACAATGTCATAGCCGGGGAGCAGCTTGCCCTCGTGGGTCCGGTACACCTCTCGAATGCGCCGGCGGGCCCGGTTGCGCTTGACGGCGTTGCCCAGCTTCACTCCGGTGGTGATGCCCAGCCGGCTGATCTTCCGGCGGGTTTTGCGGCAGTAGATGACAAAATAGGGGGAGACGGCATTTTTTCCCTTGCTGTACAGCCGCCGGAACTCATGGTTTTGTTTCAGCGCAACGGTATACTTCATGTTTTCCTCCATATGCACAGAGAGGGCGGGGGAATTTCTCCCACGCCCCTGTTGTGTGCACTATGTCGACTGTGTCCTCTTATCCCGTCTCATGGGCGATCCGGCCCTGCCAAGGATGGGCGGGCCCGCTCACCTCAGTGGGTCAGACGGGCGCGGCCCTTGGCACGGCGGCGTGCCAGCACCTTGCGGCCATTGCGGGTCGCCATACGCTTGCGGAAGCCGTGCTCCTTGGAGCGCTGACGCTTTTTGGGCTGATAGGTACGAAGCATGGGGGACACCTCCTCATTTGATTTCAAGCCGGCTCTCCCGGCCCAACAACAGTCCTGAGTCAGGACTGCGGTCTGCTGTTTTTCTCCGGAGAAAAGGACGCAATAACCCCTCTCCAAAAGATACGTTCCTCATTATAGCGGATAAATACGCCCTATGTCAACCCTCTTTTTTCCTTCCGGCACAGTTTTTTTGCAATTTTTTTCCCGCCGGTCACACCACCTCAGCCCCTGATCCCCCTGGGGCACAAAGTCTGTCCCCCTTCTTGTCTACATTATAAATAAAAAATGTGGAAAAACCTTGCTGTCCCACTGAATTTTTGGTATAATGTTAGGGTGTGGAAATTGTATGTTTTCAGCCGCCTTCTCTGTCGGTACAGAGGGGGCGCTTTCAAAGTTTACGCCGCCGGCGGACTCAAAAAGGAGGAACACCATGAATCCAGCCGCAGAAATATGGGAAAAGATCAAAACGCTGATGGGGGCCGAGATGACTGCCACGACCCTGAATACCTGGTTTGACGACGCAGAGGCGCTGGCCCTGGAGGAGGACCGGTTTGTTCTCTACACCCCCACCAAATTCAAACGGGACATTATCGCCGCCCGCTACATCGCCCCCATCCAGAGCGCCCTGCACGAGCTGTTTTCCGCCAACTTCCAGGTGACGGTACTCACCGAGGGAGAGCGGGAGCTGATGAAAAAGCCCGCCAAGCAGGGCAGCTTTCTCCCAGGCACCGAGGAGTATACCTTCGACCGCTTTGTGGTGGGCTCCTCCAACAAGTTCGCCCACGCGGCCGCCCGGAAGGTGGCCGACAACCCGGGGGAGAGCTACAACCCCCTGTTCATCTTCGGGGAGTCCGGCCTGGGCAAGACCCACCTGCTCTACGCCATCGCCCATACCATTCACGACAACAACCCGGATTTTAAGATCATCTACATCAAGGGGGACGCCTTCACCAACGAGCTGATTAACGCCATTCGGGAGGGGCGCACCCAGGAGTTCCGGGACAAATACCGGGGGGCCGATGTGTTCCTGATGGACGATGTGCAGTTTATCGCCGGCCGGGACTCGACCCAGGAGGAGATGTTTCATACCTTCAACGTCCTGTACGAACTGAAGAAACAGATCGTCTTCACCTCCGACCGCCCCCCCAAGGAGATGCTCCGCCTGGAGGACCGGCTGAAAACCCGCTTCGAGTGGGGCCTGCTGGCCGACATTATCCCGCCGGACTACGAGACCCGTATGGCCATCATCAAAAACAAGGCCATCCGCATGGGTATGGAGCTGCCCGACTTCCTGATCCAGCTCATCGCCGAGAACATCACCGCCAACGTGCGGCAGATCGAGGGCACCGTCAACAAGATCATGGCCTACCAGGATCTGATTGGCGACACCGTGGACAAAAACACCGTCATCCGGGCGGTAAAGGACATTTTCAAGGAGAAATCCGACATCCTCCCCACCGCCGACGTGATTATTGAAGAGGTCTGCAAATTCTACAACATCCAGCCCTCCTACCTCCGGGGCCAGAGCCGCTCCAAGGACATCTCCCTGGCCCGGCAGATCGCCATGTACCAGATCCGCTGCATGACCAACCTGTCCCTGAAGGAGATTGGCAAGGAATTTGACAACCGGGACCACAGCACCGTCCTCAACTCCATCAACCGCATTGAGGACCTGATGAAAAACGACCCCATCAAGGCGGAGATCATCAAGGATATCACCACCAACATCAACGCCAGATACGAGTGAGCCGCCGCCGGGTTTTCCACCGGCCAATGTGGAATGTTGAGTGGAAAATGTGGAAAACTTCCCCCCCTGTGGAAAACCCGAAAAAAAGGCCCACACCCCCTGTGGAGGCGGAACGCTTAGAGCGGCAAGGGTTTCCAGCGTCTTTCCACTTTTTTTCCGCCTACGTACTACTGTTACTAAAAAATAGATCCTCTCCTCCCTTCCGCGGGAGAGAGAGGGAGATTGGAGGAACCGCGTATGAAATTCTCCTGTGAAAAGGCCCTTCTGTCCGCCGCCGTCTCCGTCAGCTCCCGAGCCGTGGCCGCCAAGAGCTCCATTCCAGCCATGGAGGGTATCCTCATCGAGGCGGGAGATACTCTTCGCCTCACCGGCTACAATCTGGAGACGGGCATCCAGGCCACCGTCCCCGCTGAAATCACAGAAAAGGGTTCCCTGGTGCTGTCTGCCCGGCTTTTTGGGGAAATTGTCCGGAAAATGCCCGACGACGTGGTAGTTTTCACCTCTCAGGGCTACACCGTCAACATTACCTGCGGCCTGAGCAAGTTCAACATCCTGGGCACCGACCCGGAGGAGTTCCCCGAACTGCCCGCCGTGGACCAGCAGAACGCCCTGACCGTGGGCCAGAGCACCCTGCGCTCCATGATCGCCCAGACCCTGTTCGCCGTCAGCGACAACGAGAGCCGCCCCATTCACACCGGCTCCCTCTTCGAAGTGGACGACAGCGGCCTGACCGTGGTGTCGGTGGACGGCTACCGGCTGGCCCTGCGCCATGAGGCGGTGACGGAGAAGCGGGGCGCCCCCTCCTTCTCCTTCGTGGTGCCCGGCTCCGCCCTGGGCGAGGTGGAAAAGATCTGCTCCGGCGAGGAGGATGTCACCATAACCCAGGGGGCCCGCCATATTATGTTCCGTACCGGCGATACCGTGCTGGTCTGCCGCCGGCTGGAGGGGGACTTCCTGGCCTATCGAAACGCCATCCCGCGAAATAATACCATTAAAATAGTGGCAGAGACCCGAGCCCTGCTCAGCTGCATTGACCGCGTGTCCCTGATTATCAGCGAGAAGCTGAAATCCCCCCTGCGCTGTGTCTTCAGTGACGGCGTGGTGGATATCACTACCAAAACGGCCATTGGAGACGCCGCCGACCGCTGCGTCATCTCGGGGGACGGCGGCGGTCTGGAGATCGGCTTTAACAACAAGTACCTGATGGATGCCCTGAAAGCCGCCCCCGCCGACCAGCTGCGGCTGGAGTTCACCTCCGGCGTCGCCCCCTGCGTCATCCTCCCCGCCGAGGGAGAGGAGAGCTTCATCTATATGGTACTGCCTGTCCGCCTGAAGGCCAACTGATCAAACTGCCCTTTTCTTCCTTTTTCTTTGAAAAGAAAAAGGAAGCGAAAAAGAAACTTCTGCGCAAAACTCCGCTGCGCTCCGTTTTGCTTCCGGCGTTAAATCGGAAGCTGCCTCTAAACAGAAGAGTGTGATATTAAAGAGGGTTTCACATGGAACATTGGAGAGAAGATCCCAACTGGAAAAAGTATCCTCCCCTATTTCAGTTTTACCAGCAGGTGAAGGAATCTGGCTGCGAGCTGGAGCCAGATGTGGAATTTCTGGCCGACCCCAGACTGGGACGGTATCAGGAGTATCAGCTGAAAAATTACGAGATCCCCCAGAATATCAAGGATTTTCTGATGGAAGTGGGACTGCCGGACCAGTTCCGCCCCTTCCGTTTGCCCAGCGAGGAGAGAGAGGACCGATACCAGGTCTATCTGGGGACGCTGTTCTGGGTCAGCTGCCTGCGCAATGAGACCATCAAAAAGAAGAAGTACCTGGTAATCGGGGAGAGCCGGGAGTTTACCGCCAGCGCTTCCGGTACCAAGTGCGTCAACCCCGACGGAACAGAGGGCTATGTCTTCCGCACCAACAAGGGGGAGAGCGTCTCCTACGAGGTGGTGGAGCTGAAAACCGGTTCAGTGTGGACCTGGTATCACGACTCCTTCGGGGATGAACTGAACTTTGTAAACAGCAGTCTGGAGCAGTACCTGCTGTCAATGGCCTACTGGCAGAGCTTTTATCGGAGCTTTTCCCAGCAGATTGAGAACTATTTAAAGAAAAACAAGGATAAGCGGGAGTGGGAGTATGTGGAGCGGAACAGGAAACGGCTCTACGCCCCATTCAAGGACTGTATGAATATTCTGGACCCGCCGGCGCTGCGCAAGCGGATGACCATATGGAAGCGGCTGACCGATATTACGCTGATTTAGCCCCGCAGGTATCCCCTTCAACGGAAGCGCTTCCAAGTAAACCCAGA
>NZ_QWKI01000080.1 GCF_009911645.1 Pseudoflavonifractor sp. 60 | reverse complement strand
AAAACGCAGCCGCAGGCGGAGTTTTTTCCAGAAGTTTTTCTTTTGCTTCTTTTCTTTTTTCAAAAAGAAAAGAAGAATAGAGAGGTGATTGAGAAGAATGGAGCGGCACGAAATCAAAATCAGGACGGAGTTTATCAAGCTCCAGGATCTGCTGAAGTTTGCCGGGGCGGTGGAGACCGGCGGGGACGCCAAGCTGATAATTCAGGAGGGGCGGGTGTCTGTCAACGGGGAGACCTGCACCATGCGGGGCAGGAAGCTGCGCCCCGGGGACCGGGCGTCCATCGACGGCGAGACGGAGCTTGTGGTCACGTGATTGTCAAGAAGCTGGAGCTGGATTTTTTCCGCAACTACGCCCATCTGGAGGTCTCCTTTGACCCCCGGGTCAACCTGATTTACGGCGACAACGCCCAGGGCAAGACCAATCTGCTGGAGGCCATTGCCTATCTCTCTGCCGCCCGGTCCCATCGGGCCAGGTACGACAAGGAGATGATTATGCTGGGGGTTGACTCCGCCTTTTTAAAGGGGGAGGTGTTCAGCCGCAGCCGGGATTTTACCCTGGAGGCCAAGCTCTTCCGGGGCCGGGGGCGTCAGCTGCACTCCAACGGGGTCCGTCTAAAGACCGCCGGGGAATTGGCGGGCGTTCTGAACACGGTGCTCTTCTGTCCGGAGGACCTGTCCTTGATTAGAGCGGGGGCGGCAGACCGGAGAAAATTTCTGGACAGCGCCATCTGTCAGCTGCGGCCCCGGTACGCCCAGGCCCTGGCGGAGTACCACCGGCTCTGCGACCACAAGACCCGCATCCTTCGGGACTGGCCGGAGAACCCCTCCCTGCTCCAGCTGCTGGACGACTTCAACCTGCGCATGGCCCAGACGGGCGCCATTGTGATCCATTACCGGGCCCACTTTATCAAGCGCCTGAAGGAGCACGCCCCCGCCATCCACGCCGATTTCTCCGGGGGACGGGAGGGGCTGGAGCTGACCTATGAGACGGTGTCCACCATAGACGACCCCAAAAAACAGCCCCGGGAGCTGCTGCCCATGCTGCTGGACCACCAGGAGCGCCACCGGCAGGCGGAGCTGGACAGCCGCCAGTGCTTGTCCGGGCCCCATAAGGACGACCTGGCCGTCACCATCGGCGGGCAGTCCGCCAAGACCTACGCCTCCCAGGGCCAGACCCGCACCGCCGCCCTCTCCTTCAAGCTGGCCCAGCGGGAGATCTTCCAGGAGGAGACCGGCGAGTGGCCGGTGCTGCTGTTGGACGACGTCCTCTCTGAGCTGGACCCCCGGCGGCAGGCCTTCGTCCTCAACCGCATTCGGGGGGGCCAGGTGTTCATCACCTGCTGCGAGGAGGAGAAGCTGGAGGGCCTGGAGGGGGGCAGGGCTTTCCACATTCAAAATGGAAAGGTGAGCTGACCAATGGACGAGATCAGATTTATCCTGGAATGTACGCTGGAAAATGCGTTTGTGATCCTCCCTCTCGCACTGATATCCGGCGGAATGGCCTTTTTTGCCGGAAGAATGGCTACGGACCGGATGCAGAGATGGATTCTGCTCCCCCTGGCCGCGGCCGAACTGGCGCTGTTCCTCACCATGGTCCCATATCTGGCGCGATGGGTCAATATCCAGTCGCTCATTTGGGGTTTCTGGTATGAGGGAGGTCTGAATTTTTATCTGCCCTTCTCCGCCATGTTCGGAGTGCTGGCGGGATATCTGCTGAGGATCGGGAAGAAAGGGTAGGGACCGCCATGTATTTGCATCTGGGCCAATCGGTTATGGTGTCCGACCAGGACATTTTAGGGGTCTTCGACCTGGACAACGCCAGCTGGGCCTACAAGACCCGGGAGTATCTGGAGCGGGCGGAGCAGGAGGGCCGGGCCATCTGGCTCACCGGCGACCTGCCCCGGTCCTTCATCCTGGTGGACAGCCGGTGGGGGGAGCCGGTGGTGTATATCTCCCCCCTCTCCTCCGCGACTCTGGCCCACCGGGCGGAGCGGAGTGGAATAGAAGTCTGAATAAGGAGGACGACATATGCAAGCCATCGAATATCTGTGGAGGGACCGCAAGCGCCACCTGGGCCTGCCCCTCTCCTTCACCAAGTATAGCCTCAGTGAGGACCGGCTGTTCTGCGAGACCGGCCTGCTCAACCTCAAGCAGGACGAGGTACTGCTTTACCGGGTCCGGGACCTCCAGCTGAATATCAGCCTGGGCCAGCGGATTTTCGGAGTTGGAACAGTGTGCGTGGTCTCCTCGGACAAGAGCATCCCCCACCTGGACCTGAAAAATGTAAAGCGTCCCCGGGAGGTGAAGGAGCTGATCCACCGCCACGTGGAGACGGCCAAGGACAAACGGCGGATGCGCACTACCGAACTGGTGGGGAGCGAAGGGGACGGCGGCTTACACGACGTGGAGGACCCGGAGGACGAGCTGGATTAACACACACTTTAGAGAGAGAGGAAAAACTATGAGACGACTGACAGCCCTCCTCGCGGCAATGGTGCTGCTTTTGACCAGCTGCGGAGGAAAAAACGATCCGCCCCAGGAGGAGCAAAGCACGCCCAACAGCAACGCCCTGGCTATGACCATGACCAGGACCCGCTTCAGCCAGGAGACGGAGGACATTTTAAAGCTGCTGGAGGTGGACGGGGGTTTCTATGATTTCTGTGTGGACGATTCGGTCAACGGCTTCTCCATGAATGTGTGGGTCCTGACCAACGGCGCATGGGTCAGCAGCGGAGAGATCAACGGCAAGGTAGAAAACAGGCAGGGACAGATCGGCGTCCAGCTGCTGGAGGACGGCTGTAACTTTTTCCAGCTGGACAACACCGGCCATACCAAGTACTCGGTGAAGTACACCACCGGACTGAAGGAGTGCGCCGCCATTGGAAGGAAGGGGCTGAACACAGACGAGCAGCCCGCCGTCATCGAGCCGGGCAAAGAGCAGTTTCTGTTCATGGAGCTGGGCTGGAAGGACGCGGCCATCCAGGCGAATATGATGGATGATTTCCGCAGCTCCAGCTGTGACGCCGGCGTGGCCGCCACCATCACCTTTACCGCCGCCCCTGCGGCTTGATATATAAAAACGGGTTCCCTTTTTGATACAGGAGGTTTCACAGCATGGCTGAAGAATTGAACCAGATGAATGAACTGAACACGACCCAGACCGACCACGAGTACGGCGGGTCGGAGATCCAGGTCCTGGAGGGCCTGGAGGCGGTGCGCAAGCGCCCGGGTATGTATATTGGCTCCACGTCGGAGTCGGGACTGCACCACCTGGTGTATGAGATCGTGGACAACTCCATTGACGAGGCCCTGGCCGGCCACTGCACCGACATTACCGTCACCATCAACCCGGGCAACACCATCACCGTCACCGACAACGGCCGTGGTATCCCGGTGGATATCCAGCCCCAGACGGGAAAGCCCGCTCTGGAGGTGGTCTTTACCATCCTCCACGCCGGGGGCAAGTTCGGCGGCGGCGGCTATAAGGTGTCCGGCGGGCTCCACGGGGTAGGCGCCTCGGTGGTCAACGCCCTGAGCGAGTGGCTGGAGGTCCAGGTCCACAAAAACGGAGAGATCTATGAGATGAAGTTCTCCCGGGGGAAGATCACCCAGGAGATGAAGGTGGTGGGCAGAACGGACCACACCGGCACCACCGTCACCTTCAAGCCCGACCCGGAAATGTTCGAGTCCCTGGAGTACAACTATGATACCCTCCACACCCGTATGCGGGAGGAGGCTTTCCTCAACGCTGGCCTGCGCATCCAGACGGTGGACCTGCGTCCCGGCCAGGAGCAGGAGGACGATATGTGCTACGAGGGGGGCATCCGGGAGTTCATTTCCTTCATCAACCAGAACAAGACCCCCATCCACCCCGACGTGATCTACATGGCCGGGGCCCGGGAGGACTCCATGGCCGAGGTGGCAATGCAGTATAACGACGGCTACCAGGAGATCATGGCCTCTTTTGCCAACAACGTCCACACCGCTGAGGGCGGTATGCACGAGGAGGGATTCCGCCGGGCCCTGACCAACGTGCTCAACGCCTATGGCAGAAAGATCAAGCTGCTGAAGGAGGATGAGAAGGTCTCCGGCGAGGACTGCCGGGAGGGTTTGTCGGTGGTCATCTCGGTAAAGCTCACCGAGGCCCAGTTCGAGGGGCAGACCAAGACCAAGCTGGGCAACAGCGAAATGCGGACCCTGGTGAACAACGTGGTCAGCGAGAAACTGGAGGTCTTCCTGGAGGAGAACCCCGGCGTGGGCAAGGCCATTCTGGAGAAGGCGCTGATGGCCAGCCGGGCCAGAGAGGCCGCCCGAAAGGCCCGGGAGTCGGTGCGCCGCAAGTCGGTGCTGGAGTCGGGACAGATGCCCGATAAGCTCCAGGACTGCAACGAGCGGGACCCCGCCCTGTGCGAGATCTATATCGTGGAGGGCGACTCCGCCGCCGGCTCCGCCATTCAGGGGCGGGACAGCCGCTTCCAGGCTATTCTGGCTATGTGGGGCAAGATGCTCAACGTGGAGAAGGCCCGGGCGGACAAAATTTACGGCAACGACAAGCTCTATCCCCTGGTGCTGGGTCTGGGGGCCGGCATTGGCGAGGAATTTAATATTGACAAGCTGCGCTATCACAAAATCATTATCATGGCCGACGCCGACGTGGACGGGGCCCACATCCGTACCCTGCTGCTCACCTTCTTCTTCCGCTATATGCGGCCCCTGATCGAGCGGGGCTATGTGTACTCCGCCGTCCCCCCTCTGTTCAAGCTGACCCGGGGGAAGACCACACGGCTGGCTTTCTCCGAGGAGGAACGGGACAAAATTTCCGCCGAGCTGCGGGGGGACAACCCCAACGTGAAGGTAGAGATCAACCGCTTCAAGGGCTTGGGCGAGATGGACCCCCACGAGCTGTGGGAGACCACCATGGACCCGGAGCGTCGCACCCTGCGGCGTATCACCCTGGACGACGCGGTGGCCGCCGACCAGATCTTCACCGTCCTGATGGGCGAGGAGGTGGAGCCCCGGAAGGACTGGATTGTAAAGAACGCCCAGTATGTGGACAATCTGGACTTTTAAGAGGAATAAGAAATGGTGGAGAACAACAGCACTGTCAAAGTGGAAGGACTCTATTCAGAAGAGACTGTTCAGCATCTGCACCAGAGAATCAAGACCGACCCGATAGGCGCCTATCTGGAGGAAGTGACGGCCCGTTTCCGCTGTCTGTTTGAGCAGCCCGGCTGGGACCCAGGCGACCCGCTGTGCATATGGATGGGGCTGGAGACGGCGGTGACCTGCTTCCCGGCGGAGCAGATGATACAACGCGGTCTGGAGGCGGAGGACTGGCAGAGCCTGAACGACACGAACTTTCAAAGTGTCCGGCTGCAGACCTTTGGCCTGCGCCTGAACCCAGGTGAGGAGTTCTGGTACTTTTTCCAGGCACTGGCCGCCATTGCGGTGGGGGATGATGGGCTGATGGAGTGGATCTTCCCTGCCGGAATGGAGAAGAAGGTCCCGAAAAAGGTATATCCCCTCTATCGGGTGGGCGCCCCTCTGCTGGCGGGGCTGTGGTATCAGGACCGGGCTCTGCTGGAGTTTGCCGTTCCCAACGGGGAGACGTTTGCGGCCAGTAAAAAGCCTCAGTGGGACCGGGCAGTGATCTCTTACCTGCTGGCCCTGTGCCGCCGGGACGTGAAAGAAGCTGGAAAACAGCTCCAGACCCTGTGTCAAACGGTCACTCGGGTGGATGTTTCCTGGGAAAAGGAGCCCTTCCTCCCCGCCCACGGCCTGTACCGGCTGGCGGCCCGCGTCCTCAGCGGGGAGGAATTTGATCAGCTGGCCATGCCGGACTACAAGACCTTTTCCAGAGGCTATGCCCGGTGGCGCGGGACTCCCAGCGGAACGCTGGCGCTCCCCTACCCGGAGCCGATGGAGTTTGTCAATAAAGCCCTGACCGGCGTGTGGCCGCCCAGGCAGTGCTGAGGAAAGGAAGATTTTTGTGGAAGAGATTGTCAAAAAAGGCCCCGTTCCGGCGATGCCAGAGGGTATCAAAATCAACTTTGCTGCGCACGGCAGTATGCCCGGCCAGGAGCTTGCGGATATTTCCGAGCAGGGCATTCAGGATATGATCCGAAAAGTCAAAAACGGGAGATATTCCAGTCTGCTCCTGGCGCCGGAGGAGGATGATCTGGATCAGTTTCTGATGATGGAGTCCTCCCCTGAGCTGATTTTTATACAGGTTTGGGACGCGGAGACAGAGACCGCCTGGGTCTGCTTCAGCCCGGACCTTTTGGATTCCCATGAGGAGGCCCCCATTGAGTGCAGTGACGGACAGTCTGTCATTCGAATGCGGGATACCATACCCAATACGCCGGAGGCGCGGGAACTGGCGGCCAAATGCGCGGAGTGGTACGCCCACACGCTGGAGCCCTACCCCGGCATGGACTGGATGAAGGTGACCGGCTGACGGTCATAGAAGTGAGGTAATTATGGCACACAACCGAGATTATAAACCCGAGGATATCCTCTTTCCCAACCAGGCCATCACCGAGTCGGAGCTGGTTGGGGAGATGGAAAAGAGCTATATTGAGTACGCCATGTCGGTCATCGTGGGCCGGGCCCTGCCCGATGTGCGGGATGGATTGAAGCCGGTCCACCGCCGCATTCTCTATACCATGTATGAGAGCGGCCTGACCAGCGACAAGCCCTTTAAGAAGTCGGCCACCTGCGTGGGCGACGTGCTGGGCAAATACCACCCCCACGGCGACTCCAGCGTCTACGACGCCATGGTCCGGCTGGCCCAGAACTTCTCCATGCGGTATATGCTGGTGGACGGCCACGGCAACTTCGGCAGCGTGGACGGCGACCCCCCCGCGGCCTACCGTTACACCGAGGCCCGTATGTCCAAGATCTCCAACGAGATGCTCCGGGACATTGACAAGGATACCGTGGACTGGGACCCCAACTTTGACGAGACTCGGAAGGAACCCAAGGTGCTCCCCTCCCGCTTCCCCAACCTGCTGGTCAACGGCTCCAGCGGCATCGCCGTGGGCATGGCCACCAATATCCCTCCCCACAACCTGCGGGAGGTGATTGACGCCACCATCTGCGTGCTGGAAAACCCGGAGGCCAGCCTGGCCGACCTGATGGAGCACATCAAGGGCCCCGATTTCCCAACCCGGGGGATTATCATGGGCCGCTCCGGCATCCGGGCCGCCTACGCCACCGGTCGGGGCAAGGTGGTGCTGCGGGCCAAGACGGAGTTTGAGGAGTTCGGCAAGGACCGCATCCGGATCATTGTCAACGAGCTTCCCTATCAGGTAAACAAGCGCCAGCTGATTAAAAATATTGCCGACCAGGTGAAGGACAAGCGGCTGGAGGGCATCTCCGACCTGCGGGACGAGACCGACCGCAACGGTATGCGCATTGTCATTGAGCTGAAGAAGGACGCCAACGCCCAGGTGGTGCTCAACAAGCTGTTCAAGCAGACCGCCATGCAGAGCAACTTCTCTGTGATCATGCTGGCCCTGGTGGAGATGAACGGCAAGCTCCAGCCCCGGGTCCTGTCCCTGCGCAATGTGCTGGACGAGTACATTGCCTTCCAGGAGCAGGTCATCATCCGCCGCACTCAGTACGACCTGAAAAAGGCCCAGGAGCGGGCCCATATTCTGGAAGGACTGCTCATTGCCCAGGACAACATTGACGAAGTGATCCATATCATCCGCAACAGCTACAACGACGCCAAGGAACAGCTGATGGAGCGATTTAAGCTGGACGACGTCCAGGCCCAAGCCATCTGCGATATGCGGCTGATCTCCCTCCAGGGTCTGAACCGGGAAAAGCTGGAGGCGGAGTATAAGGAAATTGAAGAGAAGATCGCTTACTATCACAAGCTGCTCTCCTCTGAGGAGATGCTGCGGGGCGTCCTCAAGGACGAGCTGACCGCCATCCGGGACAAGTACGGCGACGAGCGCCTCACCGACATTCAGGATGTGGAGGACGAGATCGACATTGAGGATCTGATCGAGGAGGAGCAGTGTGTCTTTACCCTCACCCAGGCGGGCTACATCAAGCGCACCCCCGCCAGCGAGTACGCCGCCCAGTCCAAGGGGGGCATGGGGAAAAAGGGCATCACGACCCGGGAGGAGGACTATGTGGTGGACGTGTTCACCGCCTCCACCCACGACTATATCCTCTTCTTCACCGACACCGGCAAGGTCTATCGGAAAAAAGGTTACCAGATCCCCGAGAGCGGTAAGACTGCTAAGGGCACCAACATTGTAAATATTCTCCAGGTGGAGCAGGGGGAACGGGTCCAGACCATGCTCCATTTCCGGGAGACAGGGGATAAGGAGCTGTTCCTGTTTATGGTGACCCGCCAGGGGACGGTAAAGCGCCTGCCGGTACAGGCCCTGAAAAACCTGCGCAACAACGGCATCCGCGCTCTGCGCCTGGACGAGGGGGACCAGCTGGTTTCCGTCCGGGAGACCGACGGCTCCAAAAGGATCCTCATCGCAACCCACGACGGTATGGCGGTGTGCTTCAACGAAAGCGACGTGCGGCCTATGGGACGGGAGGCCGTGGGTGTCCGGGGTATCCGTCTGCGGGAAGGCGACTATGTGGTGGGCGCCGCCCGGGCCCTGGAGGGGCGGACGGTACTGTCCATCACTGAAAAGGGCTTTGGCAAGCGGACCCCGGTGGAGGAATACCGGATCACAAACCGGGGCGGACTGGGCATCAAGAACTATATGGTCACCGAGAAGACGGGCCCCATTGTGGGGATCAAGGTGGTAGACGGCTCCGAGGACCTGCTGCTGGTGACCCAGGCCGGTATCCTCATCCGGACCCATGTGGACGCCATCCGTATGGCAGGCCGGGCGACCCAGGGCGTGATTGTCATGCGCTTTAAGGAGGAGGGGGATAAGGTCATCTCCCTGGCTCTGGCCGAGCGTGAGGAGGGCGGAGAGACCGCTCAGCCGGAGGGCCCGAAATGAGGAAGACAGTTACGGTTTATACCGACGGGGCCTGTTCCGGAAACCCCGGCCCCGGGGGCTGGGGGGCCATTTTAATGTACGGGTCCCACAAAAAGGAGCTGTCCGGGGGTGAGGCCCAGACCACCAACAACCGAATGGAGCTCACCGGGGTCATTGCCGCCCTGGAGGCGCTGAAGGAGCCCTGTGTGGTGGAGCTCTACTCCGACAGCAAGTATGTCATTGACGGCCTGGGCAAGGGCTGGGCCAAGGGCTGGCGGGCCCGGGGCTGGGTGAAGTCGGATAAAAAGCCCGCCCTCAACCCCGACCTGTGGGGAAAGCTGCTGGACCTGTGCGAGAAGCACACCGTCAACCTCCACTGGGTGAAGGGCCATGCGGAAAACGAGTTTAACAACCGCTGTGACCAGCTGGCGGTGGCGGAGAGCCAAAAATATAAGTGAGCCGCCAAGGTCAGCTGCTGGAGCACCGGGATCAGGAAACTCAGAAGAGCAATAAGTGCTTATAAAAAGCTCAGAGCCAACCGGCTCTGAGCTTTTGATTTTATTCCTGATCCTTTGCGTCAGCAATGGTATCCAGTAAGTTGCAAAGCTCCTCTACAGAATAGGTGTCTTTGCCGCTGTTTTTTAAAAAACGCCTCAGGTCGTAGAGAACAGCTTTTTGGGTATCCCTGCGCTCTTTCTCAGTTCCCACGTTTTACACCGCCTTCTCTGTTGGACACGGGAGACATGACCCTTACAGGTGTATTATAACATGGAGATGGTGAGATAATCAACACAAAGAACGGAGGCTATCGCTTTTTCCGCTTCTTGCGGTAGCAGATATCCCGATTGCCGCAGGTGGCGCAGCCCCGTCCACAGCCCCGCTTTGAGCCGTAGTCGTTATACAGCAGAATGGCGATGGGGATGCCGATTACCGCCCCGGTGAACAGAGCTACAGCAAGGATTTCCATGGGCCTGTCTCCTTCCGAAATCTAATGGTAAGCCTATCTTACAGAGCTCCGCCCAAAAAAGCAAGGGGGACCTACTTGCCTTTTCCCAAAAAAGACGGTACAATAATCAAAAAGGATGGTGAAGCCCTTGTTTGAAGATTTTCTCTATCTCCTGCGGCGAAACGGGCTGAAGGTCTCTCTCACCGAGTGGATGGCTCTGGCGGAGGGTTTGGAAAAAAATCTCCACAGCGCCAGCTTTACCGGCTTTTACCACCTGTGCCGCTGTCTGCTGGTGAAGAGCGAAGCCGACTTTGACGCCTTCGACCGCAGTTTTTTGGAGTACTTCCGGGACGTCCCCTTTCAGCAGGAGGTATCCAAGGAGTTATTGGACTGGCTGAATAAACCCGATGTATTGACCGAATATGCCAACTGGGACGAGATCCAGGCGCTGAAAAACCTGGGGCTGTCAGAGGAGGAGATCGAGCGGATGCTCAAGGAGCGGATGCAGGAGCAGAACGAGGAGCACAACGGGGGCAATTACTGGGTCGGGACCCACGGTATGTCGGTGTTCGGCAACTCCGGCCTCTCCCCCAAGGGCATTCGGGTGGGAGGCGAGTCCATGTACCGCCGGGCCTTCCGGGTCGCCGGAGAGCGAAAATTCCGGGACTTCCGCCGGGACAACACCCTGGACACCCGCCAGTTTCAGGTGGCCCTGCGGCACCTGCGGCAGTACTCCGGGCTGGTGGACCTCCCCCCTACCGAGTTCGACGTGGACAATACCATCCAGGATACCGCCAACAACGGCGGCGTGCTGAAGGTGCGCTACAAACGACCCCGGGAAAATACGGTGAAGGTGCTGCTGCTCATGGACTCGGGGGGCTCCATGGACTACTACGCCCAGATGTGCTCTGCCCTGTTTCAGGCGGTGTCCAAGTCGGGCCACTTTAAGGATTTGAAGGTGTACTACTTCCACAACTGCCCCTACGCCCGGCTGTACCACGACCCAACCCTTCTGTCCCGGAACAGCGTATCCACCGACTGGGTCCTGTCCAATCTCCCCGGGGATTACAAGCTGATTTTGGTGGGGGATGCCCAGATGGCCCCCTATGAACTGTCAGGGGGCTGGTATGGCCGCAGCGACCGGGCGGACGGCCCCCAGTGCGGCATAGATTGGCTGCGGCTGCTGAAGGGCCGGTTTCGCCACACCGTCTGGCTCAATCCCAGCCGCCGCCCCGACTGGGGCGCCTACTGGTCCCAGACCTACGACCAGATCGCCCGGGAATTTCCCATGTTCCCCCTCACCGTGGACGGTCTGGAGGAGGGTATGAAAAAACTGCTCACCAGGTGAACTCCCGCGCCCTTATAAAATAGGAAACCCCCGCCGTCAGGCGGGGGTTTCACATTTTATTTAGATGAGGCTGAGGACCAGAGTGATAATGATCCACAGAATGGCAACCCACTTGGTCATCTTGGCCAGCTTGGCGTCCAGGCTCTTGGCCTTGTTCTTGGACAGGAAGGTGTCCGCGCCGCCGGCAATGGCCCCGGACAGACCAGCGCTCTTGCCGGACTGGAGCATGACCACGGCGATCACGGCCAGCCCGCACAGGACCTGGACAATGGTAAGGATCAGATTCAGCATAGTTACTCGTTCCTTTCAAGGGCCCGGAGGCCATAAATTTACTGTTTGACCGGAAAATCCGGAAGTACTGAAAAGCATATCATAATTCACCGGGGATTGCAAGGGATTTTCACAACTTTCTTTAATTCGGAAAGTAGAGAAAATTTGTAGAGCGGGCTGGGGTCGTTTCACCTTGTGATACCGCAGGAGCGCACAAGCGGCGCATCCGCTTGCCCCCTTTTGAAAGGGGGTGGAAAGATTATCATATGAAGTGCAACACAAGAAAAAAGGGAGGACAACAAG
>NZ_QWKI01000394.1 GCF_009911645.1 Pseudoflavonifractor sp. 60 | reverse complement strand
GGAGGAGATTCTATATGACAATATGAAGCAGGTAGTCATCAAGCGGCTTCTGAAGCAGGAGGACTCCACATTGAACCAGCAGTTCGAGGATTTCGCGGGATTCTACGGGTTTAAGCCCATTCTGTGCCGGCCCTACCGAGGTCAGACCAAGGGGAAAGTGGAGCGGACAGTGCAGTTTGTAAGGGATAATTTCATGGTGGGAATCAAGTACAATAGCTTGGCAGACCTGAATGGACAGGCCCTGGCTTGGTGCAATAAAGTCAACGGGAACGCCCACGCCACCACCAACGAAATTCCTTTCGAGCGGTTGAAAAAAGAGGGGCTGAGTCCTCTTACCCGTGAGTACATCATCGACAAGATCAATCTCAGGCGGGTACAAAAAGACTGCCTCATCTCCTACGCCGGGAATCAGTACTCCGTGCCAGCGGAGTATGTCGGCAAAGATGTGGCAGTCGTAGCCCTCGACAGTATGCTGGCGGCCTACTTATGAAGGCAAGCAGATCGCTCTGCACCGAATATCGTATCAAAGGAAGGACAT
>NZ_QWKI01000393.1 GCF_009911645.1 Pseudoflavonifractor sp. 60 | reverse complement strand
TTCTGTATAAAATCCCACTTTCAGATAATCACGGCCCAGCCGGGACATATCCTTGACAATGACGGTTCCGATTTTCCCGGCTTCAATCTCGGACAGCATTTCCTGGAAACCCGGACGCTGGAAATTTGTTCCAGAGTATCCGTCGTCTACGAAAAAGCGGATATTCCGAAAACCATGGTCAGCAGCATACTTGGAAATCAGTTCCTTTTGATGAATGATGGAATTACTGTCACCTTGTAATTCATCGTCGCGCGATAATCTGGTGTAGATTGCGGTGTCCTTTTCTGGCTGTCTTGTCATAATGCGCCATCCTTTCGAGACAGCCAGCTCATTTGCGGCAACACCAATATATCACAAAATCTGCGTGATGCCAACTGCCTTTTGCAATTTTTACTGGCTATCCGCAATTTGATTCTTGATAAGGCGGCAGATTTTATCATTCATGCTCTCCTTGCTCTGCTCATTGAAGCAGATATGCACCTCATAGGTGGTGTGGCCGATGCGCTTCTCCAATGTCCGCTTGGTCTGCGGGGTGGATGTGGTAGGGGTGACTGCTTTCGTTTTTG
>NZ_QWKI01000392.1 GCF_009911645.1 Pseudoflavonifractor sp. 60 | reverse complement strand
GAGACAGTTGCCCCACGATTTTCCACCATATTCAACAGTACACAGTTTTTATCGCCGCGCCCGGATCAGTGGGCTGTGGGATAAAATTCTGGAGCATCTTGTGAAAAAGACACGAACAAATGCCGGACGCGAGGAGAGTCCAAGCTACGCGATCATTGATTCCCAGAGCGTGAAAACGGTAGCAGCCAGCGAAGAACGTGGAATTGACGGAGGGAAAAAACGAAAGGCAGAAAGCGGCACATTGTAGTGGATGTGCAGGGCTGCTTGTTGTCTGTTGTGGTTCATGCTGCCAATATTCATGATACAAAAGGTGGCATATCTACCGCCAGACGAGCGTATGAGCGGTATCCGTCTATTCAGAAGTTCTGTGCGGACGCTGGATACCGGGGTACTTTTGTTTCTGATTTGAAGGAACAACTTGACCTCGACGTTGATATTTCAGAGAAAATCAAGCCCCATCAATGGGAAAAACTTCCTTGGCGATGGGTGGTAGAACGCACCCTCTCTTGGCTCAATCACTCCAGACGCCTCAGCAAAGATTATGAAATCTCCGTTTCCTCTGCTGAGGCTATGGT
>NZ_QWKI01000079.1 GCF_009911645.1 Pseudoflavonifractor sp. 60 | reverse complement strand
GTTGAGAATGAGATAACCCCGTTTCGCTCGCTCCTGAACGAGATGTATAGCCGGGATGTGAGCAAGAAAGTCCATTCCTCCTACCTGACAAAAGCCAAGTCCGGCAAGTTTACCGGCTGTCTGGCCCCGTTCGGCTACCGCAAAGACCCGGAGGACAAAAACCATCTTCTCATTGACGAGGACACGGCCTGGATCGTCCGCAGGATTTTTGAGTGGGCGAAGAACGGCAGCGGCCCCAACCGCATCCGCCGCAGGCTGGAAGATGAAGAAATCCCCTGCCCCGCGTGGTGGAACCGTCAGAAGGGATTGCGCGATCACATCACCAAGTTTGAGCGCGAGAACCCGGAGCGCGGGCGGTTCATGTGGGACTTCACTACCATCAAGGAGATTCTGGCTAACCCTGTTTACATCGGCGCTATCGCCTCTCAGAAGGTTAATTACCGCTTCAAAATCGGCTGGATGGGAGACAAACGGCGCGAGGACTGGATCATCGTTGAGGGGATGCACGAGGCCATCATTGACCGGGACACCTACGACATTGTGCAGGAGAAGGTCAAGAGCCGGAAACGTGCCGATGCCTGGGGAAATTTCAGCCTGTTCGCTGGACTGGTAAAGTGCGGACAGTGCGGCAGCACCATGAACATCCGCCGCGCCAATCAGAAGGGTAATGACAGGATTTACACCTGCTCCCGGTACAACAAGTACGGCAAGGCCCACTGTACCCAGCACCGCATCAAGTACGACACCCTCTATGGCATCGTGCTGGAGCAGATTAGAAGCTGTGCGGAAAAGGCCCTGGCCGATGAACAGGAGGCCGCCGCCCAGCTTCGGGAGAACTGCCAGGCGGACGAACAGGCCGAGCGGCTTCTGATTGAGCAGAGCATAGCCGAGGACAGCGAACGGATTGACGCGCTGGAACGCATCATCAGCCGTGTGTATGAGGATATGGTTGCGGGCCGCATCACCGAGGACAACTTCAACCGTATCTTGGAGCGCAGCCAGACAGAGCAGACCACGCTGAAAAACCGTGTAATGCTCAACCGCCAGCGGCTGACCCAGCAGAACCAGGAGCAGGAGGACAACACCCGCTGGCTGGAAATCATCAAGGACTATGCGGACATTCAAGAGTTGGACGCTGTGACGCTGAACCGGCTTGTGCAGAAGATCGTCATTCATGAGGACATAGATAGTGATACCACCCGGCAGACTGTGGAGATTCATTTTAACTTCAACAACCAGGCGGACAAACGCCGGATTGTGCGAGAAAAGTAACTAAATATCGCCTTTTTCACCTGGACAGCAGGGGAATCAAGGGTAAACCGTAAGGGTCATGCCGCCGCCCGCCGTGGGCTGTTTCATTAACTTTGAGATGAAACAGCTCATGGCCGGGGGCGGCATCATCGTCATCGGCACGACCCTCATCCCCCTGCTGTCGGGGCTGTTTTAAGGGCGGCGGCTTATGGACTTTCTCACCGACTGGCTTGAGGACTGGCTGCGGGAGCTGCTGATCGGCGGCATCATGGGGAACCTTGAGGGGCTCTTTGATACCGTCAACGCCAGAGTCGGAGAGATTGCGGTGCAGGTAGGGACGACCCCGGCGGCATGGAACGCCGGGGTTTTCTCCCTCATCCGCCAGCTTTCCGAGACGGTGATTTTACCCATCGCCGGGCTGGTGCTGACCTTTGTAGCCACCTATGAGCTCATCCAGATGCTCCTTGAAAAAAACAATATGCACGAGGTTGACGTGGCGAACCTCTACAAATGGATGTTCAAGACCGCGTGCGCGGTGCTGATACTTTCCAACACATTCAATATCGTGATGGCCGTCTTTGACGTGTCGCAGAGCGTGATTTCCCGTTCTGCCGGGCTGATACAGGGCTCCACGGCGGTTTCCCCGGATATGTTGAGCAACCTCCAGACCACGCTGGAGGGGATGGATTTGGGGCCGCTTCTGGGGCTGTGGCTCCAGTCCTCCGTTGTTGGCCTTACCATGCAGGCGCTGGGCATCATCATTTTCGTGCTGGTGTACGGAAGAATGATAGAAATATATCTGCTGACCAGCCTTGCGCCCATCCCCGTTGCCACCCTCTCCAACCGGGAGGTGGGCGGCATGGGCCAGAACTACTTAAAATCCCTTTTTGCCGTGGGCTTTCAAGGGATGCTGATTTTAGTCTGTGTCGGCATCTATGCGGTGCTGGTGCAGGGCATCGCCACCGGGGGCGACCCCATCGGCGCGATATGGGGAACCGTGGGCTATACGGTGCTCCTCTGCTTCATGCTGTTTAAGACCGGGACAATCGCCCGGAGCATCTTCGGGGCCCACTGATTTAGCGGCACTTCGGGACATTTTGTCCCAAAGGCCCGGAGGGGAGGTGTGCTGTGCCAAGGCGTTATAAGCTGGGCCCGGAGGGTGAGATGCGCCGGGCATGGGGCGGAAAGCTCCCGGAGGAATTTGACCAGCGGGATATGCTGGCGTTCATGGCTGAAACCGACCTGCAACTGCAAGGGGCGGTATCAGCGGAAACACTGTCCGCGATACACGCGGCAGGCTATGACTATGAGGGCGGGGCGGTCATCCCCCGGCCCGGAAAGGAGGATTTATCTATGGCGAACACACAGACGGCGGTGCAGACCGCTGAAATGGCGGAGGCCGCCCAGGAGGAAATGCGCCGTCTGATTTTCGAGGCCCCCATCGCGGAGCTGGCCGAGCACCAGGGCATCACCATTGACGAGGCCGTGGCCCTGCGGGTGGAGCAGAACCTTGCCGCCGCCACTATCCCCATCGAGGTGACGGTGCGCCCCATTGAGCCCCAGAACAAACTGATAGGCTTTGCCAGCGTCAATTTCGGCGGCGTGGTGGTGGACGATTTCAAGGTGGTGAACGGGCAGAACGGCATTTTCTTAGGTGCGCCCTCAAAACCCGACCCCACCAGCAGGACGGGCTACCGGGCCACGGTGCGTATCAATGACCGGGCCACCCAGGAGCGGCTGAACGCGGCGGGGGTGGAGGCGTACCATTCGGCGGTTGAGAAACTTATCGCCCGGGCCGAGGCGGTGCGCCCCGCGCCCATCCGGGAGCAGATGGACAAGGCGGGAAAGGAGGCCGCTCAGAAAAATGCCGCCCGCTCCGCCCCGGCAAAGGGAAAGGAGGGACGGGATGGCAGATAGCCCGGCTTTGGGACAAAATGTCCCGAACCTTAACCCGGAACCCTCCGGGCTCTACCTTATGGACGGCATCGCGGGCCTGCGCTCCCTCCCGGAGCACTCGGTTGATATGCTTCTGACCGACCCGCCCTACGGCACGACCCGCAACTACTGGGACGTGCCTTTGCCCCTCCCGGAGCTGTGGGAGGCGGTGCGCTGGGCGGTCAAGCCCTCCGGGGCGGTGCTGTTCTTCGCACAGTGCCCCTATGACAAAATCCTCGGCGCATCCAACCTCTCCATGCTCCGCTATGAATGGGTGTGGTATAAGAGCCGCTGTACGGGATTTCTCAACGCCCGCCGCGCCCCGCTGAAAAAGACGGAGAACATTCTGGTATTTTACCAAAAGCTCCCCTTATACAACCCGCAGTTTGAGCAGGGCAAGCCTTATAAGAAAATCGCATCCCACCGCGACCAGAGCCCCAACTATGGGAAGTTCGTCCGCTCCGGCAGCGGCTCGGAGGACGGGCGGCGGTTCCCGGGGAACCTGCTTTCATTCCAGACCGTGGCCCATACCGTCCACCCCACCCAGAAACCCGTGGAGCTGTGCGAGTATCTGATAAAGACCTACACCAGCCCCGGCGAGGTGGTGGCAGACATCTGCGCGGGCTCTGGCACAACGGCCATCGCCGCGCTGAATACGGGCCGGGAGTTTATCTGCTTTGAGACGGCCCCGGCCTTTTTCGGCCCGGCCACGGAGCGCATCTCGCAGGCGCGGGCGGCTGTGGCCGCTGGCGGAAAGGGGGTGTGACTATCGGTAAATATAACGTGATATACGCCGACCCGCCGTGGCGGTACGCCCAAAAGGGCCTGCAAGGTGCGGCAGAGCGGCACTACCCCACAATGGGGATTGAGGAATTATGCGCGTTGCCCGTGGCGGATTTGGCCGCCCCGGACAGCGTTCTTTTTCTGTGGGCCACGTTCCCCCAGCTCCCGGAGGCCCTGCGGCTCATCAAGGCGTGGGGCTTTCACTATAAGTCCGTGGGCTTTGTCTGGCTGAAAAAGAACAAAAAGGCGGACAGTTGGTTTTACGGGCTGGGCTTTTGGACGCGGGCCAACGCGGAGGTGTGCCTGCTGGCGACCCGTGGGCATCCCCGGCGCAAGGCCCCCAACGTCCACCAGTTCATCATCTCCCCTATCGAGGGCCACAGCAAAAAGCCGGACGAGGCCCGGGAGAAAATCGTGGCCCTTATGGGGGACGTGCCCCGGGTGGAGCTGTTTGCCCGCCAGACGGCCCCCGGCTGGGACGTGTGGGGGAACGAGGTGGAGCCCACGGCGGGACTTCGGGACATTTTGTCCCAAAGAAAGGAGGCTTGAAATGCCCTATGTGAATGTACCTAACGACCTATCCAAAATCAAGACAAAGATTGCTTTCAATCTGACGAAACGCCAGCTTGTGTGCTTTGGCGGCGCGGCCCTTGTGGGAGTCCCCTCCTACCTGCTGGCCCGGAATACCTTTGGGAACACGGCGGCGCTGTTTCTGATGCTGGGCATCATGCTCCCGGCGTTCCTGCTGGCGATGTATGAGAAAGACGGCCTGCCGCTGGAAAAGGTGGTGAAGAACATCATCCGGGCCCGGTATCTGCGGCCCGGGGTGAGGCCCTACAAGACCGGGAATATCTACGCGCCCTTTACCGGGCAGGCGGGAAAGGAGGCAGTGAATGGAAAACCGAAAAAGCAGGCGAAAGAATAAGGCGGCCTTATCCGCCCAGCAGTCCATCCCCTATGTGGCGATGCACCCGGACGGGGTGTGCCAGCTCCCCGGAGGGCTCTACACAAAGACCGTGGAATATGAGGACATCAATTATTCCGTGGCATCCACCGAGGATCAGTCCGCGATTTTCAGCGGGTGGAGCTCGTTCCTCAACTACTTCGACAGCGCGCTCCCCGTCCAGCTCTCCTTTATCAACCGCCGCTCCCACTCCACCAGCCGCTACCATGTGAACATCCCCGCCCAGGCGGACGATTTTGACAGCATCCGGGGCGAGTTCGTGGGGATGCTCAAACGGCAGATTGCCCGCTCCAACAACGGGATTGAACGCTCCAAATATATCACCTTTGGCGTGCCCGCCGAGGGCATCGCCGCCGCCCGGCCCCGGCTTGACCGGGTGGAGGCGGACGTGATGGGCAACCTCCACCGGCTGGGCGTGCCCTCGTCCCCGCTGGACGGGCGGGAGCGGCTGGCCCTCTTACACGGGCAGATGCACCCCGGACGGCGGGAGCCGTTCCGCTTTTCATGGGGCGATATTTCCAAAACGGGCATGGGGACAAAGGACTTCATCACCCCCAGCGGCGGCTTTGACTTTAGGGGCTCCCGGTTCTTTAAGGTGGGCGGCTTCTGGGGCGCGGCGTCCTATCTCCAGATTTTGGCGTCCGAGCTCTCTGACCGTCTTTTGCGGGAGGTTCTGGAGCTGGACGCGGAGCTCACCGTCACCATGCACATCCAGACCGTTGACCAGTTAAAGGCAATAAAGACCATCAAGGGGAAAATCTCGGACATTGACAAGATGAAAGTGGAGGAGCAGAAAAAAGCCGTCCGCGCCGGGTACGACATGGATATTCTTCCCCCCGACCTTATCACGTTCAGCAAGGACGCGGCGGAGCTCTTGGGGGATTTGCAGTCAAGGAATGAGCGGATGTTCCTTTTGACGTTCACCGTCATCAACCTCGCCCCCACCCGCCAGCGGCTGGAAAATGACGTGTTCACCGTCTCCGGCATCGCGCAGAAATACAACTGCGCCTTAAAGCGGCTGGACTGGCAGCAGGAGCAGGGCTTTATGTCCTCGCTGGCCCTCGGCTATAACGAGGTGCAGATACAGCGGGGCATGACAACCAGCTCCACCGCGATTTTCATTCCCTTTATGACGAGGGAGCTCCGCATGGGCGGGCAGGCCCTCTACTACGGCATGAACGCCCTTTCCCACAATGTCATCATGGCAGACCGGAAAAAGCTGAAATCCGCCAATGGGATGTACCTCGGCTCCACAGGCTCCGGCAAGAGCTTTGCCGCCAAGCGGGAATTGATAAACGTCTTTCTTGCCACAAGTGACCGCATCGTTATCGTTGACCCGATGGGGGAATATTCCCCGCTGGTGCGGCGGCTGGGCGGGCAGGTGATAGAGATTGCCCCGGACAGCCCCCACCATATCAACCCGATGGATATTGAAATCGGTTTGAATGACGAGGACAGCCCTCTTTCCATGAAAGCGGATTTTCTGCTTTCCCTCTGTGAGCTGGTGGTAGGCGGTAAGGACGGCCTGCAACCCATAGAGAAAACCGTCATCGACCGCTGTGTGCGGCTGGTGTACCGGGAGCTTGCGCTGGGGCTGGAGGGCGCGAAAATGCCCCTGCTCCAAGACTTGTATGAGGAGCTCTTGAAACAGCCGGAGCCGGAGGCGAAACGTGTGGCAACTGCGCTGGAGCTCTACTGTACGGGCTCCCTTAATCTTTTCAACCACCCGACCAACGTGGACTTGAGCTCCCGGGTGGTGTGCATCGTGCTGAAAGGGCTGGGGGAGAACCTCCGCAAGATTGCGATGCACGTCACCAACGAGTTTGTCACCTCGGCGGTGAATACCAACTATCAAAACGGCGCGGCGACATGGTGCTACTTTGACGAGTTCCACATCCTCCTGCGCGACCCGCTGACCGCCAGCTACTTTGTGGCGGTGTGGAAGATGCTCCGCAAAAAGGGCTGTGTGCCCTCGGCCCTCACCCAGAACGTGAAAGACCTTTTGGCCAGCCGGGAAATCGAGAACATACTGGATAACACCGATTTTCTTGTTCTGCTCTCCCAGGCCCAGAGCGACCGGGCCATCATCGCAAAACAGCTCGGCATTTCCGAGCACCAGCTTTCCTATATCACCCACAGCAACAGCGGCGAGGGCCTGCTGTTCTATGGGAATGTGACGATACCCTTTGTTGACCGTTTCCCCAAGGGGGAGATTTACAACCTGCTCACCACCCGCCCGGAGGACATAGCCAATGACCAGAGGAACGAATAACGCCGGGGACAAAGGCACTTCGGGACAAAATGTCCCAAAGTCCCCGAAAGGGCCCAAAACCAAAAAATCGAAATTCCGCATGGAAAGCGAACAAGAAAAAATCAGCAAGTCCAAGCTCCGCATGGAGACGCGGGAGGACAAGCTGAACCGGGCCCGGAAAAAGCTGGAGGGCAAAAAGCCGCCAAAACCCAGGGGCCCGGTGCGCCGGGCGCTGGGGGCCGCCGGGTGGAGCGCACACGGTTTTGTGCATGGCAAGGTTTATGAGGTGGAGCATGAAAACGTGGGAACCGAGGGGGCCCACCGCTCCGAGCTTTTGGGCGAGGCCGCCCTCCGGCATGGGACGCGGTATGCGAAAAAGCGCATCCGGGAGCACCCGGCCCGGGCCGTCCACAAGGCCGAGGCGCAGTACATCAAGGCCCGGGCGGACTACCAGTTCCGCATGGCCGCCCAGGAGAACCCGGAGCTTGCAAAAAATGCAGTTACCCGCTATTGGCACAAGCAGAAATTAAAAAAACAATACGCCAAACAAGCGCGGCAGGCGGCGAAACAGACCACGAAACAAGGGGCCAAGGCCGCCGGGAAAACCGCCGCCGCCACGGAAAAGCTGGCGGAGCGGGCCGTGGCTTTCGTGAAGCGGCATCCCGTGGGGGCGCTTATCGCGCTGGCCTGCGTGGTGCTCGTTTTATCCCTCCAGTCCTGCGCGTCCTCCCTTATCACTTTGGGGAACGCCGCCGCAGGCGCGGTTGGGGCCACCACCTACCCCGCCCAGGACGGGGATATGCTGGGGGCCGAGGCCGCCTACTGTTCACTGGAGGCGGAGCTCCAGCATTATCTGGATACCTACGAAAGTACCCACGACTATGACGAGTACCATTACGATTTGGACGCTATCGAACATGACCCCTATGTGCTGGTTTCCATTCTGAGCGCATGGCACGAGGGGGAATGGACGCTGGCGGATGTCCAGCCTACCCTGCAGATGCTCTTTGACCGCCAGTACACGCTGACAGAGAACGTGGTAAAGGAGCGGCGGTACTACATCGAAACGGATACATGGACGGACGAGGACGGCAATACCCACACCGACAGCTACCGGGTGTATTACGATTACTACATCTGTACTGTGACACTGGATAACTTCAACCTTTCCCATCTCCCTATCTACATCATGGGGGAAGACAAGGTTTCCCGGTATTCCCTCTATATGGCTACGCTGGGGAACCGCCCCGACCTCTTTCCCGGCTCGTCCTATGTGGGGAAATACACCAGCCCGCCGGAGGGCTACGAAGTGCCGGGGGAATATCTGGACGATGAAACATTCGCGGCGATGCTCTCCGAGGCGGAAAAATACCTCGGCTATCCCTATGTATGGGGCGGGAGCTCCCCGGCCACGTCCTTTGACTGCTCCGGCTTTGTTTCGTGGGTAGTCAATCATTCCGGCTGGAACGTGGGGCGGCTGGGGGCCCAGGGGCTTTACAACATCTGCACCAGAACCAGCTCCCCCCGCCCCGGCGACCTTGTTTTCTTCAAGGGAACCTATGACACCCCGGGAGTCTCCCACTGTGGCATCTATGTGGGGGACGGGATGATGATACACTGTGGCGACCCCATCAGCTACGCCAACTTAAACAGCAGCTACTGGCAGGCCCACTTCTACGCCTACGGGCGTTTACCGTGAAAAGGAGGTTTCCAATGGCGATTAGCAAGAGCGCAAAAATCATGGCCGAAATCGAAAAGGTCAAGGGCAAAATCAGCGACCAGCAGGCCCGGCTGAAAGAGCTGGAACAGAAACACAAGGAGGCCGAGAACGAGGAAATCGTGGACATCGTGCGGGGCATGAGCATTTCCCTTGAGGAGCTCCCGCTGGTGCTCCAGCGCATCAAGGCCGGGGACACTTTGGGACAAAATGTCCCGAAGTCTGCCGGGCCGGAAAAGGAGGACGCGGAATGAAACTGAAAAAATATCGTGTAGTGGCGGCGGCTCTGTGCGCCGCTTTTTTGCTGTGCGGCATCACCACCACGGCCTACGCCGGGGGCGGTGAGGAATGGGAGGACGGTACGGGCGGCCCGGAATGGGAGGGGCTTGACCCCGTGGAGCCCCCGGCCACCCCGGAGCCGGAACCCGAGCCCAACCCGTTCACCCCGGACGGGCAGGGGACGATGGTGGATAACGCCACGGACGGGGACGGCAAGGAATTTTTCACTATCATGGCGGCGGACGAGTCCGTGTTCTATCTGGTGATTGACCGCCAACGGGAGACTGAAAACGTGTACTTCTTGAACGCCGTCACCGTGGCTGATTTGATGGCCCTTGCGGAGCCCTCCCCGGAGGCCGTACCCGAACCGCTCCCGGAGCCGGAGCCTGCTCCCACCCCGGAGCCGGAACCGGAACCCGAGCCGGAAAAATCCGGAGGGGCGGGGACGCTCCTGCTGGTGCTGGCGGTGCTGGCCCTCGGCGGCGGGGCCGGGTGGTATTTCAAGATTTACCGCCCCAAACAGCAGGAGGCCGCCGCTCCCGGTGAGGACTTTGACGAGGCTGGGGAATACGGCGAGGACTATGGCGGCGGTGAATATGACGACCTCCCCCCGTGGGATGAGGAAGAAACGGAGGGCGGAGAATGAATTTCACAAACAACCCTTTGGAACGGGAAATGAAACGCCGCCCACGGCCCCAGCCCCCGCGCCCGGATAAGCCCCCCGAGGGCTCCCGGTGCTGTGGCTGCCCCTACTGGCGCGGCATCCCCTGCGGCTCCTGCTTTCAGAGCCTTTTGAAAAAAACGGGCGGGAGGTGATACTTTGCGCGAGCTGACCCGTGAGGAAAAGGCCGCTATCCGTTCCCTTGTAGTGAAATGGTGCGCCAACTATGACCGGGAATACGGCTGTCTGCCCCTCGACTGTGAGTGCTATATGCTGGGGAAGTGCTGGACGGGGGCTTACTGCCGCTACTTCCGGGAGGCGGTGCTCCCCTTAAACCCTGCGCTGGAGGCCGCGCTGACTGACGGCCCGGCTCCCGACCTGCGGCCCTGCGCCGTCTGCGGGCGGCTCTTTGCGCCGGAGGGGAAAAAGGCGTTCTGTTCGGCGGCCTGCGCCGAAAATGCGCGGCGGAAACGCCAGCGCGGCTATATGCGGAAAAGGCGGCTGGACTGTTAGCTTTTGCCGCTTGAAAACCCGCTTGTATCAAGGCTTTCCGGGCGCGGTTCACGGGGGCCCGGTATGTTTCTATGTCCGGCCCCCGTTTCCCGGCCCAAAAGCTAACATCTGAGAGGAGGTAACTTTGGAAAAAGCGCAGGAATACAAGTATTATTCTACCCAGCGGCCCGTTGACATCGGCACATTCCCCAAGGATAAGGACAACCCGCCCATCCGGATCGAAAACTACGAGGGCCGGATTTGGGTGGAGCATGATACCCGGCTTGCGTGGGGCGAGCTGGCCTATGCCCGGCCGCTCTCGGAAAAGGAGCTCTATAACTACGAGCTCAAGCCCTCCCGTGATAACCCGGATATGCGGCGGCTGATGGACGCGCAGGCCCAGGTGGTGGGGAAATGGGAGGATACGGGCCGGGTTCCCGAGGCCCAACGGCTCACATGGTTTTACCCGGATTTTGGGAGCTATGTGGTGAAAGAATTTGTTTCCCCGGAACGGCTGGCCGAGTGTGCCCGTGGGGTGGAGCTTCAGCAGGAGGCCACTGGCCGCAAACGGGCCCGGCAGGAAAAGGCCCCGATTGCCGCCCAACTGCGGGAGGCCGGGAAACTGGCTGGGGAACGGCAGGCCCCCGCCGCACCCAAACGGAACGCGCCCGACCGGGGCGATAGGTAGGCATGGCCGGAAAAAAGCGCCGCCGCCCCGTCCATCTCCATGTGATGGTGTCCGAGGAAGAGCAGGAGCTTATCCGGGAACGCATGGCCCAGGCGGGCATCCGCAACATGGGGGCCTATATGCGGAGGATGGCTCTGTGCGGCTATGTGCTCCAGATTGACCTTGCCCCCGTCCGGGAGCTGGTGTCCCTCCAGCGGCGGTGCTCAAACAATCTCAATCAAGTGGCTATCCATGCCAATACCTACGGGGGGATTTACCCCGAGGAAATATCGGCCCTGCAACGGGACTACTCCGCTTTGTGGGGGCCTTTGTCTGATTTGCTGAAACAGCTTGCCGCGCTGGTGGAGCTGTGACTTTCTGGGGAGCGGTGCTGTGCCGCTCCCCGGCTTTTCGTACTTCGGGACATTTTGTCCCAAAGTCCCAACGAGAAGAAGTGCTACCACGGCCACGACCTATATCCGGTCCTATAAGAATGAAAAACGGTAGGATATTTACACCCTACCGCCTTTCTATGTCAATAATCAAATCCGATGAACCAATGTGCTTACAAAAACGGTTATAATAACTGGCAAGCCATCCATATTTGCTATAAATTCTATCATTTGCTTTGTATTTTTCCAATGCTGAACAAATCGCATTTCTATAATTGCCCATATATGAAAGAAATTTCTCATGTGGTATGGGGTTTTCCTCATTATGATGATCGCACAATAGAGCATACCCTAATGTTAGATAATCTGCATACCAAATTCCATCTTCATCTTGAGCCCATCCAACCAGTATAGGTGATGGTTTTAGACAAGTATCAATAATAATACGAGGATATATTGCAACATTACTTTCTAACTCATAAGCTCGAATTAAACCTGTCCCAAAAACAAAATGTAGCTTTTCATCATAAAAAAGTTGCCCTGCTGTGATAGCTCCTCTAAAGAAAATGTTGCTTTTTGTGTATTGAAATAGAAATTGGCTTAGACCATATACAAGGTTATTTGCCAAATTCAACATATCTGTTTCTGAGTCATATGGGGCAAAAAATAGAATATTATCAGAAAATATCATAGACTTAAATCTCGAAAGATTTAAGCGATTTTCTGTTTTTTCGTCAACCCCTTGATTATATATTTCAATGTACTTTGACAGCAGCGACATGAGGGTGTGAACATTACCTAAATAATCGTTTTCATTTGTTACAGATGCTATCATATTTTTATAGCCGAGAATATCTAAAAACATTATAACGTGTGGCTTAACTCCCATTAAAAATCCCCTCCGTTCTTGTCGTTTTCTAAAGTTTAATACTTTGTAAGAACAATGTCAAATACTATATTAACTGTATTTAGCTACTTCGGGACATTTTGTCCCAAAGTCCCAACGAGAGGAGGTGCTACCACGGCCACGACCTACATCCGGCCCTACAAGCAGGCGGCGGGACTGAGCGCCGTCCAGACGATGGAGGAGCGGTTTGCCTACGGGCTCACCCCCCAAAAGCTGGGGGCCGTGTCCTCCCACCTATGCGACCCGGCCACAGCCGCTGCTGAGTTTCTGCTGGTGAAAAGTGAATACCAGGCGGCCACGGCCCGGCCCGTGGAGCGCGGGGCGCTGTTCTTCCAGATCCGGCAGGCGTTCCCGCCCGGCGAGGTGACGGCGGACGAGGCAAACAAAATCGGTTATGAAACGGCGATGCGCTGGACGAAAGGCAAGTACCAGTTTTTCGTCTGTACCCATACCGACAAGGGCCACATTCATAACCACATCTATTTCAATTCCACGGCCTTTGACTGTTCCCGGAAATTCCATAACTTCCTCGGTTCCAGCTTTGCCCTGCGGCGGCTGTCTGACCGGGTATGTCTGGAGCATGATTTGTCCGTGATACAAAATCCCAAACAGCACAGCAAAGGCCGTTTCCTCCACTATGGCCAGTGGGTGGGGGAAAAGCCGCCCTCCGCGCAGCAACGGGTGCGGCTGGCAATCATCGCGGCCCTTGAGAAAAAGCCCGCCGACTTTGCCGCGTTCCTCCGGCTGATGGAGGAGTCCGGCTTTGCCGTCAAGCGCGGGCGGGGCGGCGTGGTGTCGTTCCTCGCGCCGGGGCAGGACAAGTACACCCGGCTCCGGGCATCCACCCTCGGCGCGGGCTTTGACCCCGAGGACATCCGGGCGGTGATTGCCGGGGAGCGGCCCCTCCCGGAGCTCCCCAAGGACGCGCCGCCCCCGCCCCGGCAGGTGGGCCTTATCGTTGACATTCAACAGCGCATGGCCGAGGGCAAGGGCCCCGCTTATGAACGCTGGGCCAAGGTCTACAATCTGAAACAGATGGCCGCCGCCCTCCAGTTCCTGCAGGAAAGCAATCTGACCGACTATGACGCGCTGGCGGCAAAGACCACGGCGGCGGTTGACCGGGCCCACGCGCTGGCCGGGGAGCTCCAGACCACCGAGGCCGCCCTCTCCAAAGTCTCCGGGCTCATGGGGGCCGTGGTGGACTATGCAAAGGCCCGGCCCGTGTTTGACGGCTACAAGGCGGCCCGATATTCAAAAAAATATCTTGCCGAGCACGAGGCGGAGCTTGCTACCTACCGGGCGGCCCGGGCCGCTATGAATGAATTGTTAGGCGGTGAAAAGCTCCCCAAAATGGACGCGCTGAAAAAACAGCGGCGGGAGCTGGTGGACAAGAAAAAGGCCCTCTATGCCGAGTACCGGCAGGCCCAGCGGGATATGCGGCAGGCCGTGGCGGTCAAGGCCAACATCGACCATCTGCTCGGACTGACGGACGGGCGGGACGATAAGGAACAGACGCGATAGCGGCGGTGACGCAGCCAACCTCTTTGGGACATTTTGTCCCAAAGAGCCGGGTTTGGGGAGGCTCCCCAACAAGCATTTTTGCGGGCCTGCGGCCCAGCAAAAATTTCGGAGTGTGGCCACACCCGAATTGCTTGCCGTTTGTGCGCTCCCCTATATATGGCGCGAAAAAACGGAGGTCGCGTTTTCTTACGTTCCCTCCGTTTCTCTGGCTTTTCTGATACCCTCTGCGGCTCCCTCTATGATGATAAGCTCCTTTTCGTCCATTCCGTTCAGCATCCGGTCAATGTGTTTCCGGCGCTCACTCTCGCCGCCCAGCTTGTCCGGGTAGAAAAATTCATCCACGGAAATATCAAAAAGGGTAACGAGTTTGTAAAAGGCGTTGAGACTGGTGTGCTGGCCCCGGTTCTCAATATACATGATGGAGCGAGGGGTAAGGTCCACAAGCTGGGCCAGATGCTCCTGCGTCCAGCCTTTGGCTTTTCGTCTGCGCTTGATTTCTTGGCCCAGGGCATGACAGTCCAGGCGTTTTTCATATTGGTACATTCTCACATCACCCCTATATTATTCTACATTTCGGGGTGGAATATGAGAACGAAATAGAATTTTATATTTTAGTAGTATTTATTTTCGTGTTACATGATTGCAAGTTGAAATGAGCAGAGATATAATAGTTGCGTGGAAAATTTATGGAACTCCACAATAAATACATAATTCTCTGCTACAATAACGCTTGGAAGGGAGTGTGGCAATATGCAAAAAATCTTGATTGTTGAGGATGATTCGGATATTCAAGAGTTGTTAGAAAATCATTTAATAGGTGCGGGTTATAGTGTAGTTTCTGCCAGTGATGGAGTGGAGGCACTTTCGCATTTTTCACAACACGCAATAGACCTTGTGCTATTAGATATCATGTTACCCAAAATTGATGGATATGGTGTCTGCGAGTTAATCCGAAAGCAGTCTCAAGTTCCCATAGTCATGCTAACCGCATTAGATAGTGAAACAGACCAAATTAAAGGACTTGACCTGCAAATTGATGATTACATTACAAAGCCATTTTCTATGCCTATACTGAAAAGAAAAATTGCGGCAATCTTACGAAGGACATCAGGGCATACAGAAACAGAGAAATATCTTCGCTACAAAAACGTCACGCTTGATTTAGATGGATACAAAGCCTTTGTTGATGGAAATGATACAGATTTAACTGCAAAAGAGTTTGAGGTTTTGCGAGAGTTCCTGCTCAATCAAGGTCGAGTATATACACGGCAAAACCTATTAAACATATTATGGAATTGTGATTTTTATGTCGATGAGCGTATTATTGATACTCACATAAAGAATATTCGCAAAAAACTTGGAGTTGATATAATCGAAACAATTAGAGGGGTGGGATATAGAATTGCAAAAGAAAATAAGTCATAGCTTGACAACAAGAATATTCATAATTACTTTGTTTCTGCTGGTGTTAATGAGCGGCATAACCTATGCACTGATTGGGATTGCTATGCCAGCATCCTACCGCATGGAATTGGATAGCGATTTAGAAACACAAGTATTTCAACTTATCGAACAGTTGAAACAGACAACTTTTGAAAAAAGTAATTCGCTTTTTGACAGATTTTTAATGAACACCAACGCAACATTGTTAATTCGGCTACCAGACAATACAATAATTTCGCCCCCATCAAGTGTCATATTCGAAGATAGTGAAAATGATAATGTCTCTACTATCAAAGAAAATGAAAACAAAATCTTGGTTGGTAATGGAAATAACTTCTCAGACACAGTTTATGACTTGTCGAACGCAAAAGAGTATTCCTTTTCGTTTTCGGATATGGAAAAAGATTGCAGTTTGATTGTGATAGGTGGAACAAAATCTGTTAATCAAGTAGTGACTACGCTCTTGCAGATTTTGCCTTGGATAATAGGTGCTATTGTTTTTATTTCTTTATTAGCAGCTTTTTTCTATTCCCATTACATTACAAGGCCGATTGTTTCGCTTAGTATATTATCAAAGAAAATGGCCGGCATGGAACTTGATTGTCGATGTGACGAAAGCCGTGATGATGAGATCGGCGTATTAGCAAGCAGTTTGAACGAATTGGTACAAAATCTGGCAAAAAGTCTTGAAGAATTAAAAGTTGCAAATGGTTTTTTGCAACTGGATATTGATAGGGAACGGGAATTAGATAGACAGCGCATGGCATTTTTTTCTGCAGTATCACATGAATTAAAAACTCCTATTACAGCTTTGCAAGGGCAGTTAGATGGAATGCTACAAAATTATGGAAGTTACAAGGATAGGGATAAGTACCTTGCAAAATCGCTTGCTATTGCACATTCAATGGAGCGTACTATTCAAGAGATTGTAACAATTTCCCGCCTTGATGCATCAGATTTTTCATTGGGTAGAGCAGACTTTGATTTTTCCGAGTTAGTACGAGTAATAGCGGCTGAATATATTGATTTTATCGAGCAAAAAGATATGGAACTGGATATAAATATTTCAGAACATATCACAGTAAATGCAGACGAAAAAATGATGAAAAAAGTTCTAAGTAATTTATTCAGTAACGCAATTCGACATTCTCCGAGAGGAGAACAGATAGTGGTTACTTCGTTTCTTAAAAATGGATGTGTTTATTTTTCCATTCTAAATACAGGTGTTCAAATCAAAGAGGAAGCAATATCACATCTCTATGAGGTTTTTTATCGGGCTGATGATTCCAGGAGCAGGAGAACTGGGGGAAGCGGATTAGGTCTATATATTGTAAAGCGTATCTTGGAACAACACTCTGCGCAATTTTCTATTCAAAATCTAAATGACGGTGTAGAATTTTGGTTCTCACTATAATTTCAGGCCACAGAAAAGAGCTTGCTTAACGCAGGCTCTTTTTATTGGTGTAACTCCACATAAACTCCATATTCACTCCAGAACTACTCCATTTAAGAACTGTATTCTGTATTTGCAACAGGAAAAACCGCGCCATGACAGAAGAGGTGATTTTATGAAATATCAGAAAAAAATGATTGTTCCTGCTTTGGCATTGACGATGCTGCTTTGCGGGACGATGACCGCATTTGCTGCCAACGCTAATCCCGCCAATGCCGAAAATCTCCGGGAAGAAGGCGAAAGCGCCATCGTTTGGGATGTTACCGAGCAGCCGTCTCCCGAAAATGACAAGAATGAGTATTGGGCATACGATGAGTACAAAGCCTACGCTGAAAGCATCGAGCGTAGCCTTATGGAACTGCTCGCCACTGGTGAACCCGATTTAACGCAGCAGGATGTTCAAGCCTGCAAAGATACGTTGGCAAGAACGCTTGATTTTATCAAAAACGGTGGGCATGTGTCCAAGAATATGGTCAACGGAGATAGCCTCTTGATGGTATCTCCTCTTGACAGTTCCCTTGTGGGGAGTTCTTCAGAAAAGTAACTTTTAAGAAATGCGGTTTTCCTGTTGCCATACCGCAATTCTAACAACTGTTTAAGCAAGTGAATAACTGGGAATGAACGGTATGTTTTAACGGCGGTTTTGAAATCACAAATCAAAGCCGCCGTTTTCTTTTGAAAACAGAGGGGTGTATTAAAGTCACCCATTTTAAGGACAGGGCGGTATTCGGGAGGTATCGCCATGTCTTTTTTAATTATTGTTCCACCTAACTTGTCAAAAAAAGTATAGCTCCACCACCGGATAACTCCGACCATAAACGCGAAATTTGCAAGTACATAAAGAACTGCGTCATTTCATGCGCCCGCACAGTACAACGCTGTGCGGGCGTTGTCGTTTCTTGTCGGCTCCACTTTGAGACAAACAGTCCCAAGGTGAGGAACGGCTCCCCTGGGTGTCGCTCCCCGCCGCCCTCCATATCGTTTCCCGGCAACCCAACCACAAAAACGATATGGAGGTACATACAATGACTATCATCAACTTGCGCGACTTTTACTACTGGTACACCCAGGATGAATATATGGAAGTTTCTGACGATGTGGCCGAGGCGCTCCGGGCCAGTGTCCGCTATGAGGCGGCCTATACCGAGCGGGCCCGCTACAACAAGGCGTACTATTCCTTGGATGCGGATGACGGCATCGAGTATTCCGCCTGCCTGCACGAGCTCACCCCGGACGAGGTTCTGGAGCTCAAGGAGCGGTTCTGCCGTCTGTGGAACGCGCTGAACAGCCTGCCGGAAACCCAGGGCCGGAGGGTAGATGCTCACTTTATCCTCGGCATGACCTACCGGGAGATTGCCCAGGCCGAGGGCGTGGACAAGAGCTCCGTCCGTGAGTCCGTTTTGAGCGGCTTGAAAAGCATGAAAAAATATTTGCAAAAAAATTCTTGATTGCCCCCTCCATTTGCTCCGCTTTTCTGGTGGTATATGAGAGGAAGTTTTTTCTTCTCCACAACTGAATAGCGGGCGGCCCCGGGTGAACGCGGGGAGCCGGGCGGCGGGTGCGCGGTGACTTCTCCCACGGGAGGACGAGCGACCAACACCACCGCCGCGCGTGGGGAGCCTGCCACCCCCACGGCCACGATCCGCGAGGGACAAGCTGGCCGCTTGCCGCTTGGGGCCGCCGCACAAAACAAGGGAACGCCGGGCCGCTACCTGCTGTCTTTTGACGGGCCAAACATACGGGCCCGGCGTTTCCTCTTTCAAACAAGTTTGAGACAATTTGTCCCAAGGTAGGGATAGGCCAAAGGGCAGCACTTTTCGGAGTGCTGTCCTTTCGCGTTTCCCCACCAACCCAAAACGCAAAAGGAGGTTTTGCCGTGAAACTGACCGCACAAGAGCTGGAACAAATGAAAAGCGTGAACATCGGCGCGGTGAGCGCGGATGCGCTGGCTGACGTGAGCGGTATGGCCTTTGACCGCACCCTCCCCCGGGAGGAGCGGCTGGCCCGGTTTGTGAAACGGGCCGTCAATCCGTACTGCTTTAGTGTGGGCGGCGTGGGCGTGAAAATCGAATTTGCCGAGGGCGGCCCCTCCCTGCAGGAGACGTTGACCGCCTTTCTTATTCGGCAAAAGAGCGGGCTGTAACTGCTGTTGCGGCCCGTTCTTACTTCGAGACAAACTGTCCCAAAGCATCGACATCCTTGTTGATTGCCCCGGACAGAGGTATAATATAAGTGTAATGTGATAGGGAAGGAGGAACAATGGCACGAACAAAAAACAGAGGGTATCAGCAGACTTTGACCCCTACCTATACGGCCCGGCTCTGGAAAATGGGCGGCTACATCCGGCTTTCCCGAGAGGATTTACAGAAAATCAACCGGGGGCTTGACGATAGCAACAGCGTGAAAAACCAGCGCGACATTCTCAATGATTTTCACTTCAACCATGCGGAAGAATTTGAAAGCTACACCGAGTATGTGGATGACGGCCACACGGGAACCGATACGGAGCGCGAAAGTTTCCAACGGCTTTTGGGGGATGTAATGAGCGGGAAAATCAACTGCGTTGTGGTGAAAGACCTTTCCCGTTTCGCCCGGAATTATAGCGATGCCGGAAGTCTGATTGATAACCTTTTTGTGCAGATGGGCGTCCGCTTTATCAGCTTGGCCGAGGGCGTGGACAGCTACCTAAACCCGGATAGCGTGAACAGCATCATCGTTCCGATAACAAACGTGATGAATGACCAGTATTGTTATCAGACCTCAAAGAAAATCCGGCAGGTTTTTGATAATAAGCGGCGCAACGGCCAGTACATCGGCTCTTTCGCCCCCTACGGCTACATAAAAGACCCCAAAGACAAACACCAGCTAATCGTTGACCCGGAGGCCGCTGAAATCGTCAAGAAGATTTACGAGCTGTGCCTGCAAGGAACCACCAAACACGCGATAGTGCTTTATCTGAACGAACACGGCATACCCAGCCCCACGGCATACCGGATAGAAAAGGGCCTGCCCTATTCCCCCGCCGTGGCCGACAATCCCATGTGGGGAAACAAGATTGTCAATGACATTCTGAAAAATCCCATTTATACCGGGGATTTGGTACAGGGCCGCCGCCGGGTGAAAAGCTACAAGGTACACCAGATTGAGGCTGTGCCGGAGGAAGAATGGGTGCGCGTCCCCGATACCCACGAGGCCATCATCACCCACGAAACCTTTAACCGGGTGCAGGCCCTCCTGCTCCGGGATACCCGGACAACCCCCAAGGGCCGGGAGCTCCATTTGTTCAGCGGCTTTCTGAAATGTGCGGACTGTGGGAAATCCGTCACCCGGAGCCAGAGCGGGAAAAATGTATATTATGCCTGCTCCACCTACAAGAACCGCTCCCGGACGGCCTGCACCATGCACTCTATCAAGCACAACCGTTTAGAGGCCGCCGTTCTGTTCGCTATCCAGTATCAAGTGAGCACCGCCGTTTCCTACTCGGAAATAGTAGCCCGTATCAATGCGGCCCCGCTGAAAAAAAGTCAATCCCACCGCCTTAACGACCAGATAGCCGCAAAGGAAAAGGAATTGACGAAAATCACCCGCTATAAGCAGTCACTGTATCAAGACTGGAAAGATGGGGAAATCACCCAGCAGGAATACCGGGAAATGAAAGCCGATTATGAACGGCAGGCCGCTGGGCTCTCGGATTTGCTGGCCCGGCTGATGGCTGAACGGAAAGAGCTCTTAAACGGCGTTGACCAGCAGCATCCCGCGCTGGTAGCTTTTGCGAAATATCAGAACATCGAAAAGCTGACCCGCGAAATTCTGATTGAGCTGGTAGACCATATCAAGGTTTACGAAAACGGCAATATCAGTGTTCACTTTAAGTTTGCGGACGAGTTCCGCAAGATTGCCGAGTACATTGAAATCAACACCACTGACACCGCCGAGGCGGGCTGACCCCCGCCAAAGCATAAAATCCTTTTGACAGTGTGTTTTCCTAATAAAACGCAATCTTAGTGATACACTCCTTCACGTTTCTCTCGGCGGTACCGGGCGGCTATCGCCCAGCCGCACATCCTGGTGGCTGTCGAACACTTCCCGATAGACCTCTTTTCCGGTCGCTCCGCAGTCCTGACAGGTCCAGTCTACCGAGCCATTCTTGCTGGAAACGGCATTTTCCCCGTAGATCAGGGGCCCGCCGCAGACGGGGCAGACACCCGCAATGTCCTTGAATTCCATGCCGGCCTCCAATCACGCCGCCGCGGCCTGTTTCATCCGGACAGGCAGGACCATAGCGAAGTCGCTACGGCCCTCGGCCTCCAGAATGATTGGCGCCACAGGGTTGATGACCTTCAACTTCACCTGGGGCTCCCCCCGGAACTGCCGGAGGGCGTCGATCATGTAGCGCAGTTCAAAGCCGAAGTCGATACTGCTCTCCCCGTCGATCTGAATCTGCGTGCAATAACCTCCGCTGGGCGTTAACATTGACAGCTTGCCGCCGGAAAAACGGACGCAGGCACCGCCTATGCTGCGGGTCAGATTTTTCAGATAGTCCAGTTCTCTCAAGAACTCTTCGGGCCAGACGCAGAACTCCTCCTTAAATTCCTTGGGAACGGCACCGTCCACATTGAACACAAGCGGTCCTCCGATCCGGGTCTGAAGCTCTGTTGTACCATCCGTTACCTGGAGATACCACTCACCCACGCTGGCAGTCACTTCCTGATTGCCGAACATTTTCAGGTATTTCAGTGCTTCAGGCAGGACCATAAATGGCTGACGGACAGCCAGACCTTCATCCACATCCCAGGCCAGCCGGTAGCCGTCCACGGCGAACACCTTGTTGCCATCGAACTGCACATGGGTGCGCTGGGCCTCCAGCTTATCATCGGGTTTTCTCAGTGCGTATTTGACATGCTCCACCCGCTCCAGCAGCCGGGCGGCGTTGACTGTGTAGGTGTGCCGCGTCTGTTCCTCCCGCATAGCGGGGTAGTCCTCGGGCAGGAAGGCGTCCATCTGCGCGGCCCGGGGGCCGCAAGACATGGTGAGCTGGATACAGCGGGTTTTATGATTGCTTTTTTCCTCCGCCTCCAAAATCAACTCACCCTCAAAGTGGCCACAGGCCCGGGCGGCGTCCTTGGGACGCTGAAACACGAAGCTCAGATCATCGCCTCGGGCGGGAATCGTCGTGGTCAGCCAGGTGGTAAAGTCGGTGGCAGTCAGGGTACAGCGGTCATTGCTGATGCTTATCAGCACCCCCTCCAATTCGGGGATGGACGCCTGCTTGATCACCTTGATTACCTTGTTCAGAGCCTGGGAAAATTCCTTCGCGTCTACGGTTGCCTTCACGCTGCGCTCCTCCTTTTTGTTTTTTGAATCTCTGGCCGGATATTGACGGTACGGGTGGAAAAGGTGATTTTCCGCACCGTACTCTCGCCCACGGCCAGAATGTTGTAGATCATGTCTACCACAGCGGTGGCGGCGGTGATGTTGGCCGCCATACTCTGGGGAACCGACACCGACGCCTCGGCGCAGGACAGCTCCGTGGGAAACTTATCCGTATCTTCCAGCACGTCCGGGTAGACCACACCGATGGGCGGGTAGTATGTCTTACCACTCCGCCGCACACCGCAGACTACCTGGCCGGTGTACTCCCCGTTGCCGCTGTCAATGTAGATCAGCTCCTTTGCCTGGGTGAACACTCTGTGGCACAGCTGCCGGGACTTGTTGTTGTCCACAGCTCCCAGCAGGATGACCATCTCCTCCACAATTTCCTCGCGGTACGAATTGGGCCGTCTCTGCCGGAACCGCATGGGTATCAGCAGGTCCTTCAGGCGGTCCTCATCCTCCACGAAATCGGGGACGTACTCCGTCTCCATGCCGAACACGGAGGAGTACCGCTCCGCCAGCACCTGCGCCTTGTTCTCTCCCAGGTCGGCGGGAGTAAAGTTCTGCCGCACCAGGTTTTTCTGCTCCACCACGTCGCCGTCACAGGTGATATACCGCACCGGACGGTCCAGCGAGTACAGCAGCCGGTACAGGTGGGGCGCAATGTGGCCCCCTGTGCCGCCGGCGCCCAGCTGAACGATCTTCACGGGGCGGGTCCGGGAGAATCTCATAACTCACCCTCCAAAAATGTCCCAGATAACAGAACTTCGCGCAGCTGGGCTTTGGCATCCTTTATGGCTCTTGTCTCCCCGATTTTGACGTTATCCCGCCATTCCCGGGGAAACACCTCGTCCAGACCTTCAAAAATCAGGCCGGGGTCCAACTCGCAGTAGGTGCCGCCGCAAGACATCCGCACCGTGATCTCCGGGAAAAACCGGTCCAACCGGCCCAACACGGTATACAGCCGGGTGGCCCGCTCATCCTGGTCGTCCACAGGAGAGAATTTCGCCGCCATGCTGTTGTGGCTGTGGATGTCCATGTAGTGGAGATACCGCGTTTCATCCAGACCATCCCGGCTCAGATCGGCGTTGACCCTGGCCTTGGAGACCTCCTGGGGCGGGATGCGGACCACATACTCCTCCGACTCCTTATCCCAAAGGATGTGGGCCAGGGCCTCAAACTCCGCTGTCTCATTCATGTAGCAGCGAAAAAAAGCGATGATCTGGCTCAGCAGGGAGGCGGGAATCAGGGGGAGGGCCGGGGTGAACCCGGCCCTGATGCGTGAAAACTCCACCACATTGTCTTTGGGGGCGACGAACTCGCCCAGCTCGGTCTTGCGCAGCTCGTAGACCCTGCCGTCCCCGGAGGGAAGCAGGCAGATGGTCTTGTCCGAGGCCTGGGCCTCCTCCAGGGACTGGAATACCCCCTTGTAGGCGGCGATCCCCTTGCTCTGGGCGGTGACCCTGGGCTTCACCAGACAGTCCGGGCTCTTATCCTTGGATTTCTTCAGGCCGTCCAGAAACGCCTTGGACCGCTCGATCTCCTCCTTGACGGACTGGATGGTGGTGCCCTTGGGATCGGTGATGGCCTTGGTCACCTTGCCGTACTCCACCGACCAGGATACCCGCTTGCCCTCGCCCAGCTCAGGGAAATCGTCCGACTTGGCGATGCGCAGCTCCTCAAAGGTCATGGCCCCGTCGGTGATCTCATCCTTGGCGCTGCCGTAGGAGAAGATGGGGGCCTTCTCAAAGAGGGATTTGGCCGCTGTCTGAGCCGCCTGGATCTCCTGCTTGTCAATGGCCGCCGCAATGGGGTTGGCGGGCTCGCTGGCAGGCGCGGGGTTCTGTGTTTTGGCCTGGGGAACAGGCTGGGGCTTGGGTGCGGGCTCCGGCTGAGGCGCAGAGGCCACGGGGGCCACAACCGGCTCCGCCGGTGCCGCGGGAGCTTCCGGCTTGGGCTGCTCCGGGGGAGCGGCAGGGGTTTCCGTCCGCGCCGCCGGAAGGTCAAAGGGATTGACGTCATCTGTGGGAGCGCCGCCGCCAAAGATGGCGCTGACGTCCAGTTCTTCGCTGTCCTCCATGCCGGAGAACGGGAATCCGCTGTTGATAGGCTCACTCATAATGCTGGCTCCTTTCAATTTTTGAACAAAAAAAGACCACAACCGCCCAAAAGGCAACTGTGATCTTCTTGTTCGTCTATTTACTTCCAGGTCGATTCGGTTTGGTGCGTTAGGGCATACTACGCCCCTGGCCGCGTTCCATTCCTCCCTCACTTACTCCGCCCTAAACTTACTCCGCCCTGAAATACACTCTTATTTTAGCATTGTGAAAAGAAGCTGTATAGTTGAGGTTTTCTCAACTAAAAAAGCGGCGGTCCGAAGGCCGCCGCTGAGATATAAATTATGTTCTGTTTCTTCCACGCTCAAAACGGGCTTGCCAGGTCTTTACGGTTTGAGACTTCAAGAAATCCACCAGGCTGTCCAGCTTCTGATCGCTGTCAAACTGTTCCAGTGCGTCATAGTACGCCCTCCGGTCCTCCACATGGATAATGACGGGCGGATGGTCCAGCAGAAGCAGCAGATAGTTCATCAGCAGCCGCCCGGTCCGGCCATTGCCGTCGGCAAAGGGATGGATATTCTCGAATTTGGCGTGAAAATAGGCCGCCGCCGTCAGGGCCTGTTCAGGGCGGACATCCGCCAGCTCACGGACCAGCTCACCCAACTCCTCCGGTACATCCTCGGGGAGCGCGCCGACCTCCTGGGCCCCGGTTACATAGTCATTTTTCTTATAGACGCCGGGCCGCTCGCCCTTCTGGTAGCGCAGAGTGTCATAGGTTCCCTGGGTGAGAAGCCTCTGAAGCTCACAGATCAGTCCCTCACTCAGGGGCTCCCGCTTCTCAAAGGCGTCCAGCATCCGGTAATAGGCCGCAACAGAGTTTTGAATCTCAAACAAGGAGCGTACATCCCCGGTGTAGCCCGTCACGCCCCCGTGGTCGAAGATCTCCCGGGTGTCGTGGTAGGTGATCCGGTCGTTTTCAATCTTGGCGGAGTGGTAAATAAACGCCACACCGTTCCCGTTCATCTCACAGGCAATATCGGCGGCGGTTTTGATCTGTTTGCTCTGCCAGATGGCGACAATATCCTGATAATTCACCCAAAATCACCTCACTAAGACTTTAGCATATTTTTTGACAGTGCGCAAGCCATTTGACAGATTCAGACCCGCTTTGACACCAGTTCCCGCACAATATCATCTCCCAGCAGCTGGCTGGTGCGGTAGATGTCCTGGCAGAACGCCTTCAGGCTGAAATCCATGTTGGGTTCATCCTTGTCCAGCAAAATGCCGGTTACCTTGAAACGGTGGGCTGTCTGCTCCTGTTTCAGTTCATCCAGGTATTCCTGGGGCAGCTCGCACTCGCCGTCCGTGATAAACACAATATCAGCGTTTTCAAAGCCTTCCTCCTTCATCAGCCGCATGGCCTCCTCCATAGGTGTCTGGAAGTCGGTGCCGCCATTGAGAAAAGTCTCGGCGGCGGACAGTTTGTCTCCCATGGTGTACTCGCCCGGCCGGAACAAGTCGGTCTTGAACTCGCCGCTGCTGGCAAAATGGATCAGCGCGAAGCCGCGGCCGCTGCCGGCGGCGATCTCCAACAGGGTCAGGGCCACGGCCTTGCCCCATGCGGCGGGGTCGCCGGCGGTGGAGATAGACTCATCCAAGCAGCAGATGATGTCCCCCATGCCTTTATAAATGGGCTCCCGCCGCTGGTACTGCTTGATCTGCTTGCGCTGATACTTTTGCAGGAACAGCAGAACAGTTTTCGACGAGGCCAGCATGGCCAGCTCCGAGGTAAGGGCCCGGGAGAGGTTGCAGCCCAGTTCCAGGGAATACTTTTCGCCCCGGCCATAGGCGTAGCCGTTGCGCTTGCCCTGGGCGAATATCTCACGGAACCGGCCCAAATATTTGGAAATGTCCTTCAGTACGTCGCTTTTCCGTACCAGGTCCAGCAGACCGGTGTTGACCTTGTTCTTCTCCAGTTTGCCCGGTTCATCGCTCCAGGCCCCGATGATGTTCTGCACTTCCTCAGCCTTTTCCACCGCCGCGCTGACAGCCTGGGCAACGCTGGCGGTCAAATCGTCCTTATTTTTAGCGGCTTTGGCGTCGATCATCTTGCCTACGGCCTCCACCTGACGTTGCTTACTGTCCGCCCGGTTGGCGGCCTCCACCACGGACTGCTCCAGCTGTGGGTCGCGCTCCTTACACCGCTGCATCCGCTCCAGCAGGCCGGCCAGGTCCCGTTGGGCCTGTTCCTCACCCTTTTCCAGCTTCTCCAGGGTGTTCAGGGCGTTATTCTCGCCGCCCAGGTCTGAAAGAAGGCCGTCCAGCTCCCCAGCGGTCTGGGTAATAAACTCCGATGCCGCCTCGTAGGCGGGCAACTCCCGGCCCTCGCAGATGGCTTTCAGTGTGGGAAAGTCCTCGCTCTGGGTGATACGCTCCAAAATAGGGGCGTTAAACTTTCGGGCCGCCACGGAGAGAGTGTTTTCATCGTTGTGCCGGGGCAGCAGGGAGTAGAAGGACTGGAACACGTCCCGGGACAATGCCGGGAACGAGGCCAACTTCTCTGCGGCAGTCTGTTCAACCTGGTCCAGGCTGCCGTCGTCTGCTCGCAGGTCGGTGTAGATGCTGTCCTCCAGTTTTGTGGAGCGCAGCACCCGGTCGGTGGTGTTGATCTTCGATGGAGCAACAACATTCGCCAACGGAGAATTGAGAACTGCGCCAATGGTACGATATTTTTTCATATAAAATCCTTTCATAAAAGAATCGAAGCGGCACAGCGTACCGCTTCGATTCTTAGGTTCGGATGGGACTCAGCAGAAAAACTGAATCTCCTCCACACAAAAATGTTCTTTCCATTTCCGGCAGATCAGGAAAAACTGCGCCGAAATAATCTCCATCAGCTCGTTCAGGTCGCTTTGGGGTATCCGACCAGCATTGTTGGCCACAACACAGCCCCCCGAACGGGTCAGCCATATTTTAGTGGCGCCAGGTGATGGTTTTCCTTTGGCGATATGGACATGGATCGGTTCCCCGTTCTCATTTGACCAGAAAAATACCAGATATCCACCGACACGGAATAAACTAGGCACAGTGAATCCCTCCCTGCGCCGCATAGCGGTAGAGCAGATGGGCGTTGCTGTGCAGAAATTCGTTGAAAAAATCCATTTCTTCCGGGGTGAATCCTTCCGAAAATTTCCACTGATAGGATGGGAGCACACATCGAGCCGAGTCAAACCCGGTCTCTGTGGAACGCTCAAAATGGACTTCCACAGTCTGGTTTCCATCCGCTTCGATCAGATGGGAGTGCGTAATTTCAGTTTCATCCGCCAGTGTAATATAGGGATACATCATTTTGTAATCCACCCTTCTGGTATTGATCTTTGTGCTTATCTTATCAGATTTAAGGTGAAATATCAATGATTTCAGCGCCTGTAATTTCAGAACGGCAGTGTGCTTTCGTCAGGCTCCCCAAAATTCGGAGCAAAACCGCCCGGCAGGCTGCCAAAGGGGTCGCCGCCGGCCGCCTCCACGGGGCCGCCAGTGCTGGCCGGGGGCTCCTGATCCTCCTTGGACTTAGAGTCGCCGAAGTAGACGCTGTCAGCGATGATCTCAGCGGAGCGGCGCTTGTTGCCCTCCTTGTCCGTCCAGTCACGCATCTGCAGGCGGCCGGAGACCACAGCCATACGGCCCTTGGTGAAGTACTTGCTCACGAACTCGCCGGTGGTGCGCCAGGCCACAACGTCAATAAAGTCGGTGGTGCGCTCGCCGGTGGCCTTGTCCTTATAGTCCCGGTCGCAGGCAATGGAAAAGCTGGCAACCGGAGTGCCGCTCTGAGTGCGGCGCAGCTCCGGGTCGCGGGTCAGGCGGCCCATAACAGTGATGTGATTCAACATAATAGTCTTTCTCCTTTTGTTTTTATTTCTGTGCTATGGAAGGATCAAAGGTTGGCGCAGGTACAAACCTTGACCAACTCAAGCAGTAAAAGAAGTAGGGGTGCAGGCCATCGTCGATCTCAACGACTTCTCCCAGGGAGATATCGGCTTCCATCAGGAAATCATCCAGGTCTCCGTGGCTTACCCGCTCATAAAATGTCCTGGCATTGATGCCCAGGGACGTTTCAAGCCGCAGCTTGTAGCGAGAGGGTGACGGATAAATGTACTGGTCGTGTTTGTGGTCAAAGTTCCTGCTGGTAAGGAAGTCCAAATCCCTGCTCTGTTCATCGGCGAAACCATAGACCCGGCACACCGGCGGCGAAATACGTTTGGGGCACCATTTGGGCGCTTTGATTTTGGGGTCGGAGGCCCAAAACCGCCTGGGAGCCCTCTTTTTCGGAAACCCTCCGCAATAACGGGTACCCAGGACGCTGTTGCCCGCATACTGCAAGTGCTGGCAGCTTCCACATCCAGGTTCCGGGAAGGAATACTTTTTTGCCATCTTATCACGCTCCACGTTTTATCAGTTCCGGCCCCCTCGGGGGCCGAAAAGTCTGTTTTACTGCAAGGCGGCCAACTGTTCCAGCGGCGTGTAGGTAAAGCCCACCGCCTCATGGGCCTGACGGCTGATACTCTCCAGGTCGGTCAGAAGTCCGTCCGTCATCTGGCGCTCGCTGTCGGACTGGGCTTCACCTGCCAGCTTCTGCTGGTCGCTGTATAGACGGATCAGCTCGCCACGCAGCTTGATCAGGGCCTTGCTGCCCACCTGCTCCTTGGCCGCGTCAAATTCCTCCTTGGCCTCAACTGCCATGCCCCGGATGTTATTTACCTTGTCCTGCATGGGATTGATACACATACGGTTCAGCTCCGACTCCACAACAGCCCGCTCCCCCGGTTTCTGCCAGAGGTAGTTTTTCAGCGCAAGCAGATCCTGGGGCTCCACCTGAGTGTGGCCGGACAGCCACGCCCTGGCCTGGGCGATGGGGTAGTAGTTGAGGTACTTGCGGTCGGACACGGTGATCTCGTTCCTGCGCAGCTGGCACAGGATGTCGTCGGCCAGCTCGTTAATGGCCTCCGGAACCGGAAGATTTGCAGCTTCCTCCTGCATCTGCTTCAACTCATCCAGAGTGACGGAAGCAGCAATTTGTCCGGTGCGGCCAGCCTGCTTGTCCCGCAGGACGGCAAGCCGCTTGTCCCGATTCTCGATGTTCGCCGTCACCACCTTCAGCTCCAGGCGGTCGTACAGAGCCTCCAGAATCTTCTCCTGGGGGTCGCTGAAATTGGGCACTTCATTTGACGCCGCAAAGAAAGAGATGGTGGGGATGGGGTATGTACGGCCCTCATTGGTGTACTTGCGCTCATTCAGTGCAGTGAGCAGCGAATTGAGTACCCCGTCGTTGCATTTAAAAATTTCATCCAGAAAGCAGATGTCTGCTTCGGGAATTTTGCCGGCGGTATTGACCTGGGGATCGCCGCCATAGAGTTCACCCAAGGCTTTCCGCTGGCGCTCCATCTGCTCAGGCAGGTCGCCAACATCCCCGCCGCTGGCAAGCCGGGCTTCCAACCGGCCATACATATCCTGGTACTGGGGGTTCTTCTCCAGCACATCCCTGGGTACGCTGCCGGGAATCAGGCTGGACAGGTCAATGCGCCCAAAGAGCTGTTCCTCATCGGTCTGCTTGGACAGAAGCCGCTCAAACTGCCTTGCACCGGTAATCCGGCTGCGGAAGGCATTGATGGCGTAGCTCTTGGCCTGGCCGGGAGCACCCAGGATGAACAGGTTTTTCCCGGTCAGCAGGGCGATGGCGATCATTTCCACCAGCTCCTCCCGCTCGGCCACCTGGGCGTTGACATCGGCAATCACGGCCAACATCTGGTCTCTCAAATTACTCGGCATAGAGATCAATTCCTCCTTCAAGTTGTTCTGACATATATTCCTGATAGCATTCAGCGCAGGCGACATTGTGTGGCGGCTGATAGCCCACCGCCTTCAGCAGCGCCGCAAACAGCAGCGCGTCCCGTTCCGATGGAAATGGGTACACATCCATGTCACAGCCGCCCAGGCAGCAGAAGCTGGTCACAGCTTCCCAGCCAGGGACGGATTCTGACCGACGCACCGAAAACCGGGAAGCTTTCCGGAGTTCTTCATCGGACATCAGAAGAATCCTGGAGACAACGTCTCTCAGCTCCTGCGGCCGCCTTTGGAGCTCATAGAGGTCCGCTCGTGTCTTGGTCAGCTGTAATTGCAGGAATTTATTGTCCAGCTTCACATGATCCAGCTTATCCTCCAAAGCAAGCTCCCGAAAGCTGCACCGCTTTATTTCCTTATCTTCCGTATATGTAGCCAAATGGTCATAAATCCTCTCGAAAAAGGCGTCTATTTTCTTCTGGCACACTGAGAAAAAATCTTTCATTTGCTACCCTCATGCCACAGCCAGCTCATCAGAAAACAGGCTGTCGTCATCCCGGAAGGCGTCCAAGGAGATCACCGCGCCCCGCAGGTCACGGGGAGCGGCGGTAAAGCCGTACCGGCGGCGGCTGTCCTTGCAGTTGAGCATCTCATACTGGAGCTGGCACATGATGTGCTGATCCAAATTGCCCTTTTCGGGGTCGAAGTTCTCCACGCACTGGATCAGGCGGATGGCCAGGTCCTGGTACACATCGTCGTAGTCCAAATGGGCGGCCCGCATCAGAGCAGCGTTCCGTTGGATGATCTTGTCGATCCAGTGCAGGTTTTCCTCCACGATACGGTTGCGCTCGGCGATAGAATAGTTGTTTTTCATAATGTTATCCTTTCTGTATTTGGGGGGTCCAGAAGCGGCAATAGCCCTGTCCCCAGTCTTTCATGAGTTCATCATGGGTATAGTTTGGCGAGTTGTACTCCGGGCTGCGGCACTTCTGCCGCAGATGGAAGCGTTCGCACTCCATGTAGGAGTGCAGACAGTTGCTGCAATTCTTTTCGCTTTCGCTCAAGCGACCGCCTCCTTGTTCAATTCTTTCTCACACAAGTCAATAACCTGCTGGCACTGATCCATCTCAAAGCCGCCGATGTGGGCGTCTTTTTCGGACAATCGCATCTGACCGGCCAGCCACTTGTAGGCTTGGGTCCGGCTCATCCCGCTGCTCTGCCAGAAGTGATCAAAGACCTGGTGGGTCTCCCGCCGCTTGAGCCGCAGCACCTCATTGGCCACGTTGCCCAGGGGACGGTTGGTCCCCTTATGGCAGCCTACCCGGGCGTTGCAGTTCTGGCAGAGGTAGATGTTCTCACCAGCCAGCCCAAGCCGGTCGGTGGAAGCACCATAAATCTTCCGGGCAGGCACCAGGCGGATCACACCTCCGCAGTAACGGCAGATGGTGGGAATTTTCATCTGTGTCCACCCCCTACGCCGCTTTCTTCCCGGCAGCCGGTTTCTTGGCCTCTTTTTGGGGAACGGACTGTGGCGCTCCAGGCCGCACACCGGCCTGCATGTAGAAGGCGTGCTCGGTATCCAGCGTCAGCATCCCGCCGGCGGCGATCCCCAGGGTGGCTGTCCCGGATAAAGACCGCAGGCAGTTGTTCAGCCGCTTGGTGAGATACCAATACTCACCTTGGGGTATTCCGGTCAGCGGGGCCACTGTAATAGCGTTCTGGGCGCTTCCGTGAACGCCGCCGCACCGGAAGGACAGCGTCATGCCCTCAAAGGATAACTGCACCTTCCCATCGGGCTCCACACAGGACACATTGTCCAGCGCCCTGCGCAGCTCCGCCACATCGGTGAGTACAGTAAACTGATTTTTGAGGGAGCTGGTCAGAAAGTCCGTATCAATGTACTTCTCCTGGATCAGCCGGGCGGAGAACAGAAAGCCCTCCCGAACAAAAACAATATTCTTGCCATTGGCTCCGGCGCGAAATTCGTCCTTGTCCTCGCACATCTGGGCCAGACGGCTCAGAGAGGGGGCGGGAATCAGGACGCTGAAATTGCCGGTGCTCTTGTCGTCCCCTCTGGCTGTGACCACGCAGGTTCCGTCACTGCCGGCGGCCCGGAGGCCGTCCTGGGTGACCCGGAACTGAACGCATTTCAGCATGGGCTTCTCGTTGTTTTCATCGGCGGCAAAAACCGTCCGCTTTGCCATGGAGGGGATGCCGCTGATTCGGACCAGATTGGTCACAGAGGGGATCTCCGCCTTGGGGTAGCTGCCCCGCTCCCAGATGGACACATTGTATTTGGCACCGCCGCTCCAGACGGCCAGCCGGCTGTCTCCAGGCTTTCGCCGCAATTCCACGGTGTTGCCGGGCAGCTTCTCCAGCATCCCGGCCAGCAGCCTGGCGTCGATGGCCAGGGCGTCGTCCTCCGGGGCGGCGCAGGCCAGCTTCTGCTTCAGGGTGACCTCCAGGTTTGTGGCGGTGAGAACGAGCGACTTGCTGGCGACGCTCACCTCCAGGAGCACGCCTTTCAGCGCCTCCAAAGGCGAGTTTGCCGGGGCGACCGCTGCCGCACGCTTGACAGCGTGCAGCAGTTCGGCCCGATTCATGGTAATGTTCAAAGAAATTCCTCCTTCTACGCAACAAAATCGAAGAAAGACAGCTGGTTTTCGTCCACCGGCTTCTTCTTCGACTTCTTTTTTCTGCGTTCTTCCAATGTCCGTTGCAGCAGCCCATCGTAGAGGGCCTGCTTGTTCTCCGCATCCACAGTACGGATTTGAATTGGTGCGGCAACAGTAACGGGCGTTTCTTCCACAGCGGCCGTCTCCTCAACTGCCGCAACAACAGGCAGGGCCGCGGTCCGGACCCGTTCACGGCGGGGATTGATGATCGCCATTTTCTTGAATGTTGCGGCAATATCCTCCACGTTGTCCTTGATACCCAGGGCCAGCTCCTTCGCCATCTGAGAGGTCAGGTCCTTCACATCGCTCATAGCGGCAAGGCCCTCCTCTGAAAGGTTGCCCTCAATGATCCCGGCTACAGCCAGCTTGGAGGCCATCAGCTTCATAGCCTTGGCCTGCATGGTGTCAACGTAGTAGAGCATATAGACCTCTACCCGGGGCGCCGTCTGGTTGATCCGCCAGCTCCGGCGGGCCGCCTGACGCAGGGTGAACAGGTTGTAGCCCATGCTGTAGAAAATCAGGGTGGTAAAGGCGTTGAGGTCCAAGCCTGTCTCCACACAGCGGGGGTTGGTGATCAGCACCTGGCAGCCAGAGCGAATGCGCTTCTCTACCCAAGCCTCCCGTTTCTCTGGTGAGATAGTTGGGCTGAGAATTTCAGTGCGGAACCCCTCCCCGGTGAGCAGCTTCACCAGTTTCTGCTGGGAGTCAGTTCGGGTCCAGCTGGTGTAGATCATGACCCGCTCACCGGCGGCGATCTTCTCCCTGACGATCTCCAGCACTTTTTCTTCCTTTGGCAGAATGTCGTCAAAGCAGGCCTTATTGCTGGGGTGGGCAATAATATGGCCGTCGATGGGATGGACGATATCCGGCTGGTCATAGGGCTGGTCCGGGTAGACGGTGAGCAGATTCAGATAGGCAGACAGCAGTTTTTGGGCCGCTTTCCGGTCCGACTTCAGCACCGCACGAATATCCCGTTCCACCTCCTTATAGGCGTCATACACATCCTCCGACATCTCAACAGGAATGGGTATCTCCTCATAATCGGGGAGGTCCTTGCCCATATCGTTCAGCGAGAGAAAAGCGGTGTATTCCAGCAGGAACCGGGAAAACACCAGGGGAGATACTCCGGGAAGCTGGCGGGTTTTGGTTTTGCGCTTGCTGGCCCGGCGGTTGGCATTGTAGGCGGCGTCGGTGGTTTCGTAGGTGTTCTCCACCACCCCGTACTCTGCGTCAAAGGTCTGGGGACTGCGGTAGCTCTTGCCGTCCTTGCGCATCAGACCGGGCACCAGCCGGTACAGCAGATGGAAAATGCCCGAGCTGTAGCCGTTGATGAGGGTGGCCGTCATGCCCACAAACCGCTTACTGACGCTGAAAATCTCCGCCATTGCGTCCCCCTGGCCGCTGTTGTTGTTGTACTCATGGAGCTCATCGGCCAGGAAAGCGTCAATTCGTCCCTTCATCTTCTTTTTGATGTAGGTGCTCAGGGGAAAACGGCGGCAGGCTCCCTTGACCGGGAAACTGCCCTGGGGATTTTCGGCGATCTCACGCAGACGCTCCAGAATTACGTCATCTTCTGTGAGAGACTGGTAGCTGGCGGCGAAAGACTTGTAGACCCAGCCAAAATGCGATATTTTGGTCCAAAGGATATTTCTGCCTGGATTGACCGGGGCCCACAGCATGGAGCCGCACTCCCGGCAGACACGATTTTTCTTATGTTCCCGCAGGAAAAATTGCAGGTCTGCATTGACCAGGTAACGGGAGCCGTCGTCGCTGTACTCCATCTGGATGGGCTTGCCGCAGTCGGGGCAGAGGAACGCCCGCTTGCGGTCATTCCAAGTGACGGCGGGATAGCGCATATAGCCGTCCCGGGCCTTCTCCTTGCTGAATATCGCATAGACGCTTTTGTCTCCGGCCTGGTACATTCCGTACAGCCGCTCCAGCTCTGTGATACTCTTGACCACCATGGCATAGGTGTTGGGCAAGGTCTCCCCAATCTCTCGCACCCACTTCTTGGTGATATGGGAGGGGCACATGACCAGCCCAAAGGATTTTTGGGCCACGCCCCGGCTTTGAGCTGCCCACATACCATGCAGAGCGCCCAGGGCCGTGGAGCCGATTTTCGTCTTTCCACTTCCACATTCGGCAATGATGAGCGCGACACCTTTCCGATCCAACTGGCGCTTGACCGCCTCGGCCACGGCCAGTTGTGCGTCGTAGAGGGAGTACCCCGCTTTCTGCTGGATGTAGTCGTTGACAGCCAGCACCTCCTCGGACAGCGGCTCGGAGGCCGGGTCGAACAGAGGTGTGAACTGGTCCCGGATGCGGTCGGCCACGGTGACGCCGAAGGTGTTGAGGTAGCCGGTGATATTCTCCACGCCCTCAAAGCCGTCCGGCTGGTCCGGGCTGGCCCCGGGAATGGAGATAGCTCCGCACTCCAGGCCCCGCTCCAGAATCTCCACCACGTTTTCATCGTTGGGCCGCAGCTCCAGCACCCAGGCGTCCAGCTTCTCCGTCAGGGAGAAGACCTCCAGCGGCCGCAGCTCGCCCCGGTCGATGAGGGCGTCCAGAACAGCGTCCCGGAACTCCGGGATGAGGGGTGCTGCGGTCTTGCGGTCCAGCTCCTCAAAGAGCCGGTCCCTGTCCCCGGCGGGGACGAAGATGTAGCACTTCCGGGGCTGGATGGTCTGCTGTTCGCCGGCCTCGTCTGATTCATCTTCATCGTCCGGGGAATCAGCGGCCTGGGGGTCGTCGTTCACCATGAGAGTACCCACCGCGTACTGGCCGTCGTGGGACATCTGCCGCCGGTACTGCTTGGGGATTGCTTTCAGCTGGCTGGTCTGGCCGTTCAGGGGCATTTCCAAGGTTGATCCGCCGTAGATGGCGTCCGACATGGCCTTCACCATTTCCGGGTAGCCGCCAAAGCGGACGGCGCTGATGACACTGCCCTCTCCGCTTCGGTCCAGAATGATGGTATCCGCGTACACCGTCAGGCGCACTTCTTTGCCGGGGTCATAATAGGTCAGCGGGATCAGTCTGCTCTGTGACATTCATTCAAAAACTCCCTTCTTTTTGAACAAAAAAAGACCGTGTCCGCCTCTGAAAAGGCAAATACACGGTCGTTCTTGTTCGTTTGTTGATTTCAAGGTCGATGCAGTCTGGTACGTCGGGGCGCACTACGCCCCTGGCCGCGTTCCATTCCTCCCTCACTTACTCCGCCCTAAACTTACTCCGCCCTGAAATACACTCCCATTTTATCATTGGGGAAGGGAGCTGTATAGTTGAGGTTTTCTCAACCAAGCCGATATTGTTCGATCATACTGTCCAGGGAAAACTCGATCTCCTTCACTGCTCTGTGGGATAGCTTTTGACCCATAAGCGCTCTTTCAATTTGCTGGACTTTTCGGAGCGTCCGGCCGGCGGTCCCCCAAAGCACAACGCCTTTGCGAAAAGAAATCTTTTTCTTTTCTAAGGACATTGAAAGATATCAACATAGAGGTGGGGACACGGATCAAGGAAAAGCGGCTGGCCCAGAAGCTGACCCGGGAGGATCTGGCGCAGCTGTCCGGCTACACCGCCAACTTCATTCAGGAGGTGGAGCGTGGCCGTTCCGGGCTGTCCTCCGAGTCCATCCGGGCGCTGTCTATGGCCCTGAAAGTTTCTGCGGACAGTCTGCTGTTTGGCGACGCTCCAGTGGAATTTTCCTATATCGTTCAGAAGTTGAAAGAAGTTCCACCGCAAAAACGGGAGCATATCATCCGAATGATAGAAGAGGCTATTGCATGCACACAATAATCAAAGCCCCTGCGCCGAAGCGGCACAGGGACTACTCCGCCGGGTCCATTTCTTTTATCAGTTCCTCCAGCTGTTCAGACTGCCAGAGGGGTTTGAAATCCAGGTTCACCAGCGCGTCCCGGAACGCCATCAGCGTTTCATTCCACAAAGATTGATCCTGCGACATGTCGGCCAGAAAATACTCCCATGAGTAAGCCTTTCCCATAGCAAGCTGCCGCTTGTACTGAACAATTTCCGCGGTCAATAAAATGCTTTCCACCTGCGCACGCCCTTCTTCGGCGGGAAACAACTGGGAAGAATATATATTGCCGTCTTTTCTGTCGGCCATGTCACTGTCGTCAAGGAACCGCGCCACGTTCTCCGCCTCAAAATTGAAGTGCCCTTTGCGCCGAAACTCCTTTATCGTCTCTTGAAGCACAATGATCGCCGCAAATCTGAGTCGCTTCCAGTGGCGTATGTCCCAGACAAATTCCTGCCACGAAAGTTCGCCAATCTTTCCGCCTTCTTGGCACAGCTCATACAGATCCCGCTGGACCCGATAGGTGAGGTAGCACACATAGGCGTCCAGCTCCTTTTTGTCTTCCAGGGTCATATAGAGATGGCTTTCCACGATGATATCATCCGCTGAGGATAAAATGTCTTTCAAATTCTCATCCCTGCTTTCGATTGCGTTTCGCAGATAATAAGCCCTGTTCTCTTGAACCAGCGCCTCATAATTCTTGACAAAATCGAAAAATGATTCGCAGAGCAATTTAATCGCTGTACTGGTATCGGGTGGAGTGTCCGCACTCCAGCCGGTATATTTTTTCCACTCCCAGCTGAAGCCCTGCTTCCAGCCATCCTCTACATATCGCTTGATGGCATGCCGCAGGGCCTCTGGGGTAACACTCTTTTCGTCGGCAACCTGTGAGATGAGTAGTTTATAATTCCACTTGTCCGACGAGGGAGCATCCAGCACATAACGATTCAAAATTTGCACCAAAATGCCAGCACCCTTGAATCTAATTCGTCCGAATTGGTGGATGTAATAGGGGATATATGGCTCTACTTTTTCTACTTGCCCTCTCATAGCTTTCTCCTTCGGTTTCTATATTGACTGTTCTGTCTTCCTTATATCAATTTTATATCGTTAAATATTATACGGTCTAACGGACTAAAAATCAAGTTTTTAACGAAGTATAATTTACGCTATAACGAAGCGGCAAGGAGGAAGACATGAAAGATATTTTGCAGGAAATTACAAGACTGCGTTTGGCGCGTGGCTGGTCAGAATATGAGTTAGCCCAAAATTCCGGGCTGACGCAATCAACGATTTCCACATGGTATCGCAAGAGCCAAACGCCAACCATCCAGACTTTGGACAAGGTGTGTAGAGGACTCGGAATTTCGTTGTCACAATTTTTTGCTGAAGGCACTGACGCAGTATACCTCACTGATGAACAAAGAGAAATGTTGGACAATTGGGCAGCACTAAACAATGCTCAGAAGCGAATTGTGCTGGAATTGCTCAAAAATATGTAAAAGTGGCCCCGAACTTTAAAAGTCCGGGGCCGTTTTGTTTACCACTTACTCATGATTTTCCCGTACATCTGCCGCTTTTCCTCCGCAAACCGCTGAACCAGGACAATCACGGTGTCGCCCACCATGAAGTCGGAGTCCTCGTGCTGGTAGGAGTAGTTGCACATACAGACAGTGCCGTCGGGCAGGTTGCAGAATACGCCGCCGCCGTACTTTCCGGCTATGGTGGCATACCGGCGGCTGCCGACGGGGTGGCGCTGTTCCGCGCCGTCGAAGGGGTTGGACTGGGTGGCCTTCACCGAAATCTGGAGGTCGTCCTTCTCCGGGTCGAAGCCGGTGACAACGCACTCCAGCTCCTCCCCGGGGTGGTACTCCTCCCGCAGGTCGGGGATGGCGGTGTACCGCAGCTCCCGCTGGGTGAGGTTGATGTCGTGGCCGTAGCACTCCACCAGGCAGCGCCGGGGGCCCACGGACAGTACCCGGCACTTGACCTGAGCGCCGGTCTGGCTCAAGTTGGGCCGGTGGGCGAAGAAGTACCGCTGGGACCGGGCAGCCAAACGCCGGGAGGCTACCGCCACGCCGTTTTCTCTGTCCACCTTGATGATGATGAAGTCAATGGTCGCCCCCACCATGTTCTGGAGCACGAAGTCGGGCCGGGCCTGTTCCTGCTCCCACATCTCGGTGTCGGGGATGACCACCCGCACCCGGTAGGGCACCACGATGGCGCAGTACATGGTCTTTTTCTCCATCGCTCCGGTCTCCTTGTTCCGGACGCTGATGTGGAGGGGGTCCACGCCGATGATGGTCCCGGTGAGGGCACTGCGGCCCCGGTAGGAGGCGTAGATGGAGTTCCACTCCTGGCGCTCCTCCGCTGTCAGGCCACGATCCAGGGCGTTGAAGTCCAGACCGTAGAAGTTTTGCCGGTCGCTTTTGGGGAGAGGGGGCGTAGGCTCAGGGTCGGGCGGCTGCTCTGCCGCAGGCGGCGGGGACGGCGGGGTGCTGGGCTCCATCCAGAAGGGCTGCATGGCGGAATGTTCCTCCGGGACATCCACGGGTTCCTCTAGGGGCGGCGGCTCAACTTGGGCGGCCGGTTCTCCGTCCTGTCCGGTATCCTGATCCTCCGCAGGGGGCTCGGCCGGGGGTGTGTCCATGTCCTCGGGCGGCTGGTCAGACGGCGGGGCCGCCTCACTGCTGGCGGGCAGGGCCGTGTCCTCCTGAAGAACATCGGCGGCAGGCTGTTCCAGTCCCTCCGTATTTTCCTCCTGGGCCTGGGGTTCCAGTTCCATGTCGTTGACCTGCTCGGGTTCCTCTACGGGATTGACTTTCTTTCTAGGCATAATGCTACCTCCAAAAATGTATTTTTTACGGCCCGTTGGAGCCATAAAAGCGATGTGAGCCGTCCGTCTGCCGGGCGGCAAAGAAGTGTTTGGGCGGCAAGGCCAGCCCATCCGGGGGCGTGCCGCTGTCGCTGATCCAGACGATCCGCTCCGACCGCTCCCGCTGGAGCAGCTGGGTGTCGGAGACATGGGACAGCATGGCCACGGAAAACAGCTTCAGCTTGTCCCCGCCCAGGGTGAAGCAGAGCAGCCGGGGGCTGTCCACCTTCACGGTGAACTCCTGGGGGGCGCCCTCGCTCAGCTCCAGCATGACGTCGATGGCCTCCAGGCGGGCGGTGTCGGGCTGGCCCCGGGCCAGGTAGACAAAGCCGCCGTCCACATGGAAATCACCCAAACCGGAACGCAGCTGCCGCAGCATGGCGGACATATGCTCCTCCCTGACCGCAAAGCCAGGACGCTGGAATTTGCCCCGCACCAGGGCGTGGAGCTGATCTTCCCGGACACAGCCCAGCTTCCGCAGGGCGTCCAGGATGTATTTCTGCTGGTTGGACAAAAGCATTGCTACCACCTCCCCGAGGGCACATTCATCCGGTTGAGCTCCGGGTCCACTATCAGGTCGCTCTCACTCTCGGCGATGCAGTTGAAGATGGTGGCCATGGTGTAGGCGGTGGAGTTCCTGACCTCCCGGTCCAGGTTGGCCCGCAGCTTCCGCTCCGCGTCCCGCAGGATCATCCCATCCAGCAGCTTCAGCCGGGCCCGCACCCGCTTCTGGGGCAGGGTGGCCCCGCCCACTCGGAAGTGATCCAGGTAGAACAGCCGCTCGATAGCGTTCTCGAACACCCGGGCCACCTCCGGGGAGAAACAGGAAAGCTCACAGGCGTCCAAAATGCCCATGAGCTCCTCCTCATCGTCCGCCGGTCCGTCCGCGCCCCCGGCGCTGACTGGCTGACTGACATCAGTATAGCTGGATTCAGTATGACTGGATTTAATATAACTTGGCCGCATTTTTTGAGGTTCTGCAACCGCCGGTTCTGCGGTTCTTGAAGCTCCATTTTGGAGATTCTTGCCGCTCAGATCCTGCGGTTCTTGTTTGGGCATGGGAAAGCCGGCGCCGTCAAGACCGTCAGAATCCGCGGTTCTTGAATCGCTGTCCGGTTCCGGAACGAATGGGGCGCTGGAGTAGCCAGGGTTGTCCAACGGCTCCACGCTGGCCAGGTAGATCTGGTTGGCGTCGCCCCGGCCGCAGCGCTTCTCCCAGACCAGCTTCAGCTCCACCAGTCTCTTAAAGGCCGCCGTCACCCGCTGCTCGCAAATGCGCAGCTCCCGGGCCAGCTCCTTCCGGGGGAAGATCACAAAAACCTCGCCGTAGTCATTCACCCAGCCGTTCCTGCGGGAGAGCTGGAAGCGGTTGAGCAAAAAGGTGTAGGTCACCTTGGCGTCCAGGCTCATGTCGGCATATCTAGGATCGGAGAACAGCCAGCGGGGCATCTGCATGTGGTATATGGTTTGCACGTCCGTCTGCTTCATCAGGGAGAAGCCGGGGCGTTCTTTCATCTGTGCGGCCCTCATGGGGGTCACCTCCATCTGTTGAATTTTTCTTGAAATTAAGGAGTCAATCGTTTATAATTCGTTTTGAAAGGGGATGTCCATATGTCCGGAGGCCCAATGTTTAATATTTTTCCAAGTTCCGCAGAGGAAGCGGTTGCAATGCTGTATGTCCAGAGACAAGATCTGACGGGCAAAAGTCCGTCCGAAATTTATACGATGTTTCAAGAGGCGTACTACGAGGTTCGGAAAGACCGGCGGGAAAAGCAGAAATCCGGCTGGTTTAAGGATAAAAAAGATGACCTGCAAGTGTGATCGGCTCGCTTGCCTATCATAACGTCTGCAACAGCGCAGCCCGCTGGGATCACCGTCCCGGTGGGCTGTCCGCTTCTTCATCGGGCTCATCGTCACCGACCACATCCCCCAGGTCAATCAGCCCAATCCCGCCGGCGGTTTCCTGTTTGGTGTCCTCAATGTTGTACTCCAGGTCCTGAGCGGGATTGACTTTCTCCTTCGGCGGCAGCTGTTCTTTTGGAGCACGCTCCGCCGGTTTGGTCTGCTTACTGGCGGCCTTTTTCTTTTGCGCCTGCTGTTCCCGCCGTTTCCACTTGGGGATGTACTTGACCACCCGGCGGGATTTCAGCGAGCCATAGTCTGGAAGCTCCTCCGGGGCCAGCTTGTAGAGCAGGGCGGGTTTGTGGCCCTGGAACAGGGCGATACACTGGCTCCGGTCCAAGCGGAGAATTTCATCCGGCTGCATAAGCTCCCGCTGGGTATTGCTCCGGGTCTGGGAGTAGGGCCGGGTGGAGGTATAGACCGGGGAGAACAGGGGCATGAGGGGCATCTGATTATTGGTCACGGAGATGGTCACCTTGCCGCATTTCTTGGAGATGTAGTCCGCTGTGGTCCAGTCGTTGGCCCCCATGTAGAGGGTCTGGTCGAAGGTAGCCAACTGGTTCTCCCACTCCTTGCCGGGGTACTTTTCCTGCCATTGGCTCAGGCTCTGCACCACGATCTGGCAGCTCATGTTGAAGCCCCGGATGCTGTTCAGGGCATCGGCAATGCCGTCCATATAGCCAATGTTGCAGTATTCGTCCAGGCAGAAGTTGACCAGCACCGGCAGACGGCCGCCCTTGCCCTTCAGCCGGGCGTAGTCGGACAGCCGGGGCAGGGCCAGGGAGAAAAACAGGGAGCTGAGGAAGCGGTAAGCGCTGTCCTGGGCGGAGATGATGACGAAGTAGGCGCAGGGCTTTTGTCCCGGGAGCAGCAGATCGACATCGTGGTTTCGGGTGATGGTGTCCACCAATTTATTTTGAAAAATAGCCAGCCGGTTGCCCAGTCCAATGGCGATGTTGCCCCAGAGATTTTCCCGGGCCTTGAGGAACAGGCCGTGGTGGCCCTTGGCCGGGTGCTCCGGGGGCAGCTGGGCCAGGGTGCGGTTAATCTCCTGGATGCTCTTGTTGGCCAGCAGCTGGTACACATCCCCCAGCCCCCGCTGTTCGATGGGGAGCAGCTTGCCGTTGGCGTCCTTCAGATTGCAGACATAGTGGATGAGGGCCATAAGCAGGTTCAGCTCCGCCCGGCTCCAGAAGTCGTCCGCCTCCTTGGGGCCGGAGGTGTTCTGGATAATGGTGTTGGCCACCGTCTGCACCAGCTGGGTCTCCTGATCCAGGGAGTACAGGCAGTTCCAGCCGTCCGAGTGGGCCATGTCCAAAAAGTTCACTGCCCGGACGCAGTAGCCGTGTTTGGTAAAGTAGGGGGCCATTTTTTCAAAAAGCTCGGCCTTGGGATCGGTCACAAATACTGACTCCCCCCGCTGGGCACAGCCCAACAGGAAGGGGATGATAAAGCCCCTGGATTTTCCGCTGCCTGGCGCTCCGATGCACAGCAGATTGTTGTTGTCCCCGGGCACCATCCGGTGGGCCACATAGGCGGCATATTTGTCCAGGTCGTCCGGTCGCTTTTTCCACTTTCCCAACATCATGCCCCTGACCTTTGCGACGCTGCCCAGCTCCAAAAACTCCTCCAGCTCCTTTTTCGTCAGGAAGCCGGAGGAGCCGTGGGTGGCGTCCGGTAGGATATCGAAGCCCCGGGGGTCATGAATGAATTTGTATCCTGAAAACCAAATGTACCCTTTTTTAGTGATAAGGCAGATCAGCAGAAGGATGACGATGGTGAATCCAAGTCCAAAGGGTGTGAAGATTACAAGCCAGTTGCGCAGGGGGTTGAATACCCAGATACTGCCCACCTCCTCGCCCTCGGTGTGGAAGGTGGCGGCAGTGCCCAGGCGAATGGAGTTGAGGAACATTCCGTAAATGTACCAGCCCAGCAGCCCGAGGGGGATGTAGACAGGAAATTTAGCTTTGTGCCGCTCAAACCAGGGGCCGAGCTTTTCCACCAGCCTGTCCTCCAGCTTTGCCAGGTATTCGGATGGGCGGAGCATCGACAACATCTCCTTTCTCAGTGAGGAATTGAGTGCGGGGCGGAGTATAGGGAACAGGCGGCCGGTCGGTGACCTCCATGATTGCTTCTTTGGTCAATGCGAACACCCTGGCCTGACCAGCGGCCTGATAGCGGGGAATCAGCACTGTCCTGGCCTGCCCCTCCAAGGCAGCAACGGTGATCTTCTTTATCCCCCGGCCCCGGGCGGCCTGAATGGCGGCGTCCAAGCGGCGCAGATCCATGTCGGCGGCGATGACAAGAGGGCGGTCCCGATAGATGGCGTCCCAGACAGGCACATCCAAGGGCGGAGGCTGGTACTCCTCCTTCAGCGCGGCCCGGGCCAGCCGGGTACGGTAGTCAGGCTGTGCCATGATTTGAAGCTGCACCGCCCCGGTATCGTCGCAGGAGAGAAGGTGGACCGGAAGCTGAAGACACTGGTATGCACCCCCGTAGGAGATCAGCTTGGAATCGGCCTGGGTGTCGGCTTCCAGCTCGGTGAGGATATCCTTGTAGCTCTCACCGGCGAAAAGAAAAGCCCGCTTGCTGCCCGGAAACTGGGCGGTCTGGTTGGAGAAAGCAGTCAGTTCATCTGTCAGGGCCACTTTACCGATACCGGGACAGACATAGTGGACGGCGCAGATTAAGTCCCCCAGGTGAGCGATGGCCGCCACCCGAGTGCTGCCCCAGGGATTGGAACCACGGCCTCGTGTAATAGCAGATAGGAACAGCGAAGGAGCGTCGCTTAATTCTTCCGGTGTTGTCGTAAAAATATTGATGGCCCCCTTATAGGCAGTAAGTGCCAGATTGGTCAATCTCAGACGGCGGTCAACCGTGTCTTTGTGATAAGATTTGGTCAGGTCGGGGAGCGTAAAAATCTTCTGTAAAAAAGAACTTCCCTTTTTCGTGAGGGTAAATGATTCGCTCTTTTTGTGGAACTGAATCAGCCCCATATCGAACAAATTATCCCGCTCTACTGGAGTGGATAGGCTGTTCAAAGACTCTGGCTTGACAAATTGACACCAGCAAATCAGTCGCAGAATATCTATGTCACTCTGGCTGAACATCACCAAAATCCCTCCTTCCTTTACATTCCTGCGGGCACCGAAACCGCCTTTGCGCCGGTTCCGGCGCAAAGGCAATTTCGGCGCTTCCCAGGGCCCTATGTGGGGTCAAGCTGTTGCCCCCACATAGAGGACAGATGATGTAGAAAATTTTGGAGCGCCTATGAATAAAAGGCCCTTGTGCCACAAGACTTTCAAGGGCTAGACCCCCAACAGCTGGCCGTTTATATCCAAAGAACGAAAAATGTGCATTTTTTCATAGCGGCCTGTTGGGTGTCAGAGCCCCCAACTGCCGCTATAGAAGTCAGGGACAGCGTAATCTCCGGAGCGGTAGGCAAAGAAGTCAGCCACATCCACCATGTCCAGCAGGGTGATATGGCAGACATCTAGCTCGCTCTTGGTAGACAGCAGTGCCAAGGCCAGAGTGTGCTGGTCGTCATCAGGGATCAGCCTGCCCTTGATGGCGTTGCTCACCGCCTTATAGCCCTTATTATCTTGGTCGAAGATGTGCCGGCCCTTGACTGCGCAATGTTCGTCGATGACCAGCATGGCCTCCTTGAAAAAGGGCAGCTCGCTCCCACCGCTCTCATATTCGTCCAGCAGGCGGCGGATGGTGTCGCTGAGCCAATCCGATGTTTGATACCGGCAGTGGGGCAGCAGGGTGTTCAGCTGGATGTGGAGCCAGCCGTAGCCAAACCGCTCCACAAATCCGACCGTCTCCATCCGGGGGAGCACTGGCCGGTTGCCGTATCTGCCCACCCCGGGGCTGTGGCGCTCACACAGCTTCCGCATCTCCAGGGCGGAGCGTTCAAACTGCCCGGAGGCCTGTTCCAATGTCCGCTGCAATTTCTCCGGATCCATACCGCTGTCCGCTAGGGCCGAAAGGATACCCGCCTGCCGGGCGGCGTCCACCACCAGCTCCTGGATGCGGTTCATATCGTCTTTCATCGCGTTCATGTCTCTTCCTTTCTCCGGGCCCGCAGATCGGTGGGCGAGGTGGTAATAGCGTCGTATTCTTTCTCAGTAGCGTGAAATTGGACGGGTACGTGGTTATAGCCGATACATAATAGCCCCTCTCCCCGGCGGAACCGGGTGATTTGCCGGACCTCATCCTCGGACAGGTTGAGCACACCCTGGATGAGCCGGGCCTCCTGTTCCTCCATCTGCATAACCAGCTTGATCCGGCTGGAATCCAAAATCCCCTTGCCGTACTTGCCGCCGTCCAGGCCGAAGAGGTCCTGCATCCCCTGGGTGGAGGTGACGGCGATCCCGCCCAGGCCCCGGATGGTCTTGACCATCTCCTGGACAAAA
>NZ_QWKI01000078.1 GCF_009911645.1 Pseudoflavonifractor sp. 60 | reverse complement strand
AGGGGGTTGGAGTTGGCCCCCACCAGGGACCACAGCTCATCGGCGATGAGGGCGGACAGGTCGCCGCCGGCGTCCATGATAAGGTCGTTGGCCACATCGGTGGCCCAGAAGATACCGGGGAGCAGCAGGTCATCGGGCATCCCCGAAGTATCCAGCACGATGTACTTGTTATCTAGGTCGATGTCGTTCCGCTGGCCCATGGCGGAGGCGGAGCCGGTCACATACCGGGCCAGCACTACAGCCAGATGCTTGGTGTCGGGATTTTTGGAAAGGACTTCATACCAGTCCGGCAGAATAGGCATCTCCACAAAAGCGCCGTTTTCATCGGTGATGGTGCCGTTGTCGAAGGTAATCCCGTACCGCCGGTAGCACTCTACCAGGGAGGAATCCAGGTGGTTTTTATCTTCATCGGAGAGGTCCCGTTTTTGCAGCGAGTACCAGATAATCAGCCGGGAAATCTTGTCGGCCAGGACAGAATCGTCCCGGGCGGCCATGTCACGAAGTCCGGCGTAGCTGTCCAGGGATTTTCTCCGGATGGCCATGATGTTGGGGCAGTCTTTGGAGGACGGCGACAGCCGCAGGTACAGACCGCCCAGCAGCTCGCACAGGGGCCGGAACTCATGGCCCTTCTTAGGCACGATGAAAATGACCCGCTTGCCCTGTTGGCGCAGCCGCCCGCCCAGGCACTGGAGGGTGAAGGTCTTGCCCGCCCCGGAGGAGCCGCCAATCCAGCAGTTGCCGTTGGTGTACTTATAAATCCAGGAACACCGGGGAGCGGTTGTAGAGGTTGAGGCCCAGGAAAATGCCGTTGCGGTCGCTCAGCTCATAGGAGGCGAAGGGAAAGGCCGCCGCCACTCCGCTTGTCAGGGCGTTGCGCCGGGATTTTCGTTCCACATCCGGGTCCAGAGCCAGCAGCGGGAGCATGGAGAGAAAAGCCTGCTCATTCTTGTAGTCGCACCGCCGGGCAATCATGTCAATGGAGACGCACAGCTTCTCCACCGCCGTCACCCGCTGCTCCAGCGTTTCAGCGTCCTCCGCTGTGACCTCGATGAGGGTGTGCATGTAATAAAAATCTTCTCCTTGCCGATTGATAGCGTCCTTCAGGTAGAGGCCGGAGCTGATGGCGCTGTCCAGCTCCTCGAAGTCCTGGCGGGTGTCCCCCACGTCCCGCATTCGGGAGCGGTTGACCATGGTGGTCTGGGCGATCTTGGACAGGATTTTTTCCTTGGGCTGGCGTTTGAAAATAAAGCTGAGGTTGACCCCTTCCCCAGCCTCCACAAGCGGGGCCAGCCAGCAGGAACCCACGGTGGTGGAGTAGCCGTAGCCGGCAACGTAGAGATAGGCATGAAAAATGCCGTCCACTACAATGTAGTCCCGGCTTTTAGTGTCGATGGTGGTGGGGGAGAGAATGTCCAGGATGGTGGTGGAGCCGGCCTCCAGCTCGGTAAGGTCGGGCTTCTCCTCGCCCATAATCAGGCGTTTGAGAGAAAAAGGCTGGTCATTTTTCTTTTTTGGGGACTGTGCCTTTTTCTTTTGCTTCACAGGCGTTTTTTTCGTTTTCTTCTGCATTATGTTACTCCTTAATATAACGATTAAGGCTTTTCGGGCCTTGAATCAGATAGGATAATATGATATAGTTTTAGAAAATGAAACAGTGATAAATCAAAATTTAAATAGGGCAGTAGGTGGAAAGAGGTAATGCAATGAAGTACCTGATGAAATATTTCATAGATTTTATAGTATTGGTTTTCCTGTATGTTTTCGTCTTTTTCAGGAAATGGAAGGCCCAAGGTAGAGATAGTCTGCTTGTCAATACCCTCATGTACGCATATCTCTCTCTGGTACTCTATTTTACTATGATGCCGGTGGTCGTATCTATCCCATTCATACTGGACCATCCCTATAAACCCATGAATTTGGTGCCATTTATTGATGTTTCTTTGGGAAGAGGGGATTTTTTTAGACAAGTGTTCTTGAACATTGTCATGACTTTGCCTTTTGGCTTTCTGTTTCCGCTGACCCGGGACAAAAAGGCCAAATTCGGTGTGACGGTGTTTTTCTGCTTTATGATGAGTCTGGGCATTGAACTGTTACAACCATTTTTTGACCGCTCCTCAGATATCACGGATTTAATCACGAACATTATCGGCGGAGCGCTGGGCTATGGCCTTTATACTATTTTTAAGCCGATCACCTTTTGGATATTGAAACGATTGAAAGACAGATGACAAAGCTATTTTCAGTAAATTTTAGTTTATTGGGCGGATGTCAGTATCGGACAGCCGCCTTTTTCACGCCCATTACTCATAAATCCCGTGGATAGCAGTGGTCATGTCAAAGACACCCTCGGGCAGCTTGACCCGCTGGCTGGTGCGTTTGTTTATGATCTCATACAGCAGCTTCAGGATGAAGTCGTCCGAAAATCTAGGCTCCAGCACCTCATTCAGCCGCTGGATGATGGCGGAGACGCTGTGGCCTTTGGATTTCATGTTGGCCTCGTACTGGAAAATGAGGAAAAAGCGGTGCCGGATAGCGTCGCTGGCTACTCCCTCGCCGATTTGAGTGATGTTGTCCTCGATCATCTCCCGGCAGCACTCGTTGTCCTCCGCCGACCCATACTCCCGCATCCGGTCCACATAGGCGGCGGTGTCGGCGGGGAGAGTGCGGGCCTCCAGCTGTAAGCTGTCTGGGGCAATCTTCAAATAGGCCGCATAGCTGGAAATGATGTTTTGCCGATCATTGGGGGATTTGAGGTAAATATTGACCGGCAGCACCTCTAAAATCTTGATAAAACGGTTATCCCGGGTGATGACTACTCCATTGATGATATTTTTAATCGGCAGCCAGGCCTGGATACTGTCCCGCCAGGCCCCACCCCCGGCGGTCTTGACGCCGCCGCCGAAAATCAGTTCTTTGATGTTCAATTTGTACACTCCCCTCGGTAAAAAATCAGGCGGCGGTTTTTCCGCCAGCGCCACCAGCAGCCCAGCCACCGGGTCAGGCTGTCATCGCTGATGCCGATGAGCCCAAAGCCGCCCACAGGCACAACAAGCGTCAGCGTGACCATGATCTTGGGTGTCAGGGCCAGTGGAAGCAGGACGACGCACAGGTACAGGATGGGAAGGGTGAGCAGGACGGCTTCGACCATATTCCTGATCTCAAACAGGCCCATCACCCGGCCGGCGTCAGTAAAATTGGTGGGGATATAGTAGGTCTCATTCATCGGTCACGCCCTCCTCTCTCTGGAGCAGGCGGCCCTTGTGGACCGTAAAGCTCCGTTCTAACGCGCTGAGCCGTTCACGCCGCCGGAGGATCACAGCGTCCACGGCGTCGCCCAGCTTGTCCTCCAGGCGGGGCGTGGGGGAAATCTCTCCCAGTTCCGCCCGGCTGATGTACTGGTTGGACAGCCCAGAGGCCGCCGACATCTCCGACAGCGGGATTTCGTACCGCAGGCGCAGCGCCCGCAGATTTGTTTTTCGATTCAAGCTACCTTCCTCCCCTCATGGAGACAGGACCCAGAACGGCCCGCCGGCGGAACCAACCTTGCGGCTGGCCTCGCCGGTAACGATTCTCAGGTCCCATTCCTTGTTGCTTCTCTTGACGCTGGCCGGGTCGGCTACCAGGAGCTTGCCGTCCTCGGTGACGCCCCGCAGGACGATAAAATGTCCGCTGTTGGTAAAGTGGCCCTTGGACATGATGGCGATAACCAGCTTACCCTCTTGCAGGGCCTCCACCAGCTTTTTCCCATCCCGGCCAATGCTGGTCACGGTCAGGCCGTAGTGCCGTCCTCCGTTGGGAATCAGGCTGTGATAGCTCCCGCTGCCCTCACAGAGCCCGCCGTTCGCCACCGACCACTGGGCCACGTCATAGGGGGTGACCTTGTTGCCGGTCAGGGAGGCCACGGCGATGGCAAGGGCCGTGGGGCCGCAGCCTGCCCGGCCGATGGTGCTGGTCTTGCCGTAGGGCTTATTCCCCCACCGGGCGTCCGTCTGATTGTAGTAGACCACAGGGACTCAGCGTTAGTAAAGGTGATGTCGCCGTAGTCGGTGCCGTAGTATCCAGAGCCGTCTGTGTCGCCAACGGTCACCCGCTGGTCCTCCGCCATGACGGAGTAGAGCAGCGTGGCCCAGTCCTTCTCCGCCTGGGAGAAGCCCAGCCGGGTCATGTACGCCTCGGGAGTCAGGTCCCAGACGGAGATGTTCAGCACCCGGTCGGTAATGGAGGCGGAGTAGTCCAGTTTGCCGTAGAGCAGGTCCTCCAGGGCGCCGTCATCCATAAGGCTCAGGTCCTGTTTGTACCGGACGGAGCCGATGGCGATAAGCCAGTTTTGATTGATCCCGCCCGAGGTATCATTCACCTTATATTCATCGTAGTCCGCCACTCCGTCCGTCCAGAAATTGGGCAGGATACTGTTGACCAGACGATCCAGCGCCGATTGATTCTTCTGTGTGATGTTCTGGTATGCGCTGCTCAGCCGCCGGGCGGAGGCGGTAAAGTCTGCCACGCCCTGATTTGTCGCGCTGGCGAAACCGAAAATTGTATTGGGCAGCGCCGTGAAAATCAGCATGGGCAGGAGCAGCAGTGCGGCCAGAATGCCGGAGATCATTTTGGGCAGAACGTACGTGCTTTTTGTACTATACACTGGTTGGACCTCCTTCCCGTTTGGTCTGTCGTGTGGGCTTCTGTTTCGATGGCCCGCCGCCCAGCTTCTGGCCCGGCAGTGTGCGGGATCCTGGCGCGGTTCCTGCCATGCCGGGGCGTGGAACGGAGCCGCCGCCCTTCACCGGGGGCTTGTCCTTCTTGGAGACCCGGCGTTGTTCCTGCTGTGCCGGACTGGAGCTCTGCGCTCCAGACGTGGGCGTGGCGGGTGTCGGGGGCATGTTCCTGCTATGCCGGGGTTCGGAGGCGGGCGGTCTCCGGGTACTGCGTGTTCCTGCTGTGCCGGGCTGAGAGCCGGGCGCAGTTGTCCCGGACAATTTGGTAGATGGAGGCTTCGCCGTTCCTGCTGTGCCGGGGTGGGAGGCGGAGCCGCCGCCTTTCATCGGGGGCCTGTCCTTCCCGGGGACCCGGCGCTGTTCCTGCTGTGCCGGGCTGGAGCTCTGCGCCCCTGATGTGGGCGTGGCAGGTAGCGGGGGCGCATTCCTGCTGTGCCGGGGTTCAGCGGCAGGAGGACGCTGTGTGTTGCGGGTCCCCATTCCTGCTGCGCCGGGTTGAGAGCCAGGAGTTCCCATCCCAGGCTTTCCACTTGTTGGCGGCATCCCGGTTCCTGCTGTACCGGACTGAGAAATTTCCATTTTCTGAGAGGTTTTGGAGAATATACCGCCAAAACCAGCGCCTCGGGGTGTGCCGCTGGGCCTTCCCCCGAACGTGCCGCCACCGCGAGGCGTATCCGTTTTTGCACCAGCGCCGCCAAAGCCGCTGTGAGTATCGCTAGAGCTACCACCAAAACCTCCGCTGCGGGGAGTACCCTCGCCGGTAAAGCCGCCGCCCCTCGGGGTGTCCTTGGAGAAACCGCCTCCCTGACCCCCGGTGAAGCCGCCGCCTCTGCTGGGGGCGCTGCCGGTAAAGCCGCCGCCCTGGGGACCGTGAAAGCCAGTGAATCCGCTGGAAGAAGTGGATTTTTCCTCTGTTTTGCTCTGACTGTCGGGCGACGTGACATAGCTGGAACCCCGGCGAGTACCAGGCTGCACCGACGTTTTCCTGCTGGACCGGTCCGGACGGAATGTACCGCCGGGGCCAGTTCTCTGACCGCCGGATGTGCGTTCCTGCCCTGCCGTTTGATGTTGGCCGCCGGTTTGCGATTGGGATGTGTTCTGTTGGGATGTGTGCCGGTTTTGTTCCTGCTGAGTGTTGGACTGCTGTTCCTGCCGTGTGTCGGTCTGGCTGGTTTGAGTCCGGCCTCCGCCATAGCGGGGGCCAGCTGCCGCACCGCCGATTCCTCCCACAGCCGCGCCAACCGCAGTGCCGCCGATCCCGCCGACAGCGCCAGCCGCGCCTTTTCCTATGCCGGCACTCTTGCCAACCCCCGCCGCCGCTTTTCCGGTCAGGCCCAGAGCGCCGCCGATCCCGTTTGCCGCCCCCTTCGTCACCATGGACAGGGCGGTGCGGAATACGGTGTAGGCGATTACGCCGGGGAGACTGGACTTGTTTCCAGTGATGGCTGGATTCAGGCCGATCCGGGTGATAATTTCGTCCGCCTTTTTCGCCACCTTGACGATGCTGACGATCAGCACCATCCACAGGAACACGTCTGGAAAGCTGGGGACAGTGGACACCACCGACAGCAGCATTTTGAAAAAGACGATGTTGGTGGCCATGAGAAAGCACATACTGCCGAACATCCGGCACCAGCCGGAGAAAATCTCCGATGTGCTCTTACTGCCACCCATAGCAAAAGCCAGCGGGGCCATGACGGTGAGCATAGCCAGCACCATGTACCGCTCTGCCACCTCCAGCAGCAGGGAGAACACCATGAACATGGTGATAAGGTCGAAGATGATGACCAGCAGCCAGGAGGCGGTAAAGACACCAAAGACGCTGCCGTCCACCAGCTGGACATGGATGGCGTCCGGGACATCCAGCAGGGCAATCACTTTGCTGGTGATACCCAGAACGATTTCACAGATCTGAGGGCTGGCCAGCAGGAGGAAGCCAAACACAAAAGTCCGGGCGAAGAGCAGTTTGGGGTCCTCCCCCTCGAAGCCCAGCCCGGCGGCCATGCTCCGCAGGGCCTGGAACACCAGGTTCCCCAGCAGCAGCGCCCAGCCTACCGCCAAAATGATTTGCTGTATGTCCCCCATGACGGGGATGTGGGTCTTGATGTAGGCAAAATCCAGGCTCATGACGTTCAGCAGTGAGGAGGAAAAGTAGTTCCAAATGTCCAGAATCAGACCGTAGACCCACTCAAAGAAGCCTTGAAAAAGAAATTCCAGCAGCGCGACCACCCCCTTTATGCCACTGTGTATTTGTTACTTTCATAAATTTATGGTGTAAGAGTTGCCAGACCGCTGAACAGCGGGGTGACATAGGCGATAAAGGCCCCAATGCCGTTGATAATCATCCAGGCGATCCAGATGCGCTTGAGCCAGTCCCAGGCCTGGTCCACCTTGTGCTGGTTGTTGGACAGCTTGGATCCCACCACCGCCACGGCGGACATCAGACCGGCCAGGACAGTGCTGACGCCGGCGATTTTGCCATAGACATCCACAATGATCCGGTTGGCGACCGTCCACATATCGTCCAGGGCGAAAGCGGGCGTCACCATGCAGGCGCACAGCACCACCACAGCCATCGTCTGGACGTAGTACCTGGGGAGCCGGGGGCCGAAGCGGTCCCAAAAGTTTTGTTTCTTCAACGAAAATCCCCCTTTGCAAACCGAGGAGAACGTGATATAGTTATCTCTCGGTGATTAAAATGATTTTTGTATGCGATATGTGCCATTTTATTTTCAGCCGCACCGCCGAGCCGGAGCAGTGTCCTGACTGCGGGAAGTACGCTGTCCGTTCGGCAAACGAGGCGGAGCGGCAGGAGTACGAGGAACATCTGAAGGAGTTCCAGGAGGCGGAACATGGCTGAACTCTCTCAGCGTGAACGAATCACGCAGTATGCGCAGGATACCTTTGGAACAGAAGCCGAATACCTGTGGGGGGATATTCCTGACGGCGCCGTTTTCCGTCACCCCGCCAGTAGAAAATGGTACGCCCTCATTATGGGGGTATCCCGAAGCCGGCTTGGTCTTCCAGGAGAGAAAATTACCGATGTTCTGACCGTGAAATGCGGTCCGATCCTGTCCGGCTCTCTGTTGACAGAGCCTGGTTTTCTTCCCGCCTACCACATGAACAAAACCAACTGGATATCCGTTCTGCTGGATGAAACTGTCCCCGATGAAAAAATATTCCCGCTGTTAGATCTGAGTTATGACAGTGTTGCGCCAAAACGCAGAAAAAAGTCCTCGCTGACAACGGAAGGAGGTTCCGTATGAGCATCGTGATAAATCTGTACTATACCGGAGAAAACGGAAGCGCCCGCAAATTTGCGGAAGAGATGGAGCGCGGTGGGACAGCTGATTTGATCCGCCAGGAGAGCGGAAATGAGCGGTACACCTACTTCTTTCCTATGAATGATCCCGAGACAGTTTTGTTGATCGACATCTGGAAAGACCAAGCTTCTATTGACCAGCACCACGCTTCTCCGATGATGGAAACGATTGCGCAGCTTCGGGAAAAGTACGATCTGCATATGCGGGCAGAACGGTATGTTACAGACGGTGACGGGATTCCCCCTGTCGATTCACAGTTTATCAGGCATTAAATTTGGAGGGACGGCCCAGGTGGGCCGTCCCTATTTTCAGCTTAATAGCCGGTTTTGGGGAGGATGGGAACGTAAGTGGGTGTCAGCTTGCGGATGACGGTGAGCCAGGTAGCCTGGGCGGTCTGCCAGGTCCCCTGGTACTTGCCGCCTGCGTCGGCTCGGTTAATCAGCTGGTAACCGTTGGCCACCGTACCGCTGACGGTGACGGTCAAAGTGGGATTGGCCACCGACTGGAAGCCCACGGGCACCTTGCCAAAGTCCAAATACACATCAGTGACATACTCCCCAGCCTGCATGGGGATAGCGTTCAGGCTGAAGGAGTAGTTACTGCTGGTGATAAGATTGGACGCCAGCACCTGGTAGGCCCCGGAGTAATTGGTCTTGTAGAGAATCCGGTAATTGAGCCGGGCGCTGTAGGTTCCGGTGGTGAAAATAGTCGCTCGGGCCGCGTCGGTGGGAATGCAGTCATGCCAGTAGTAGGATTCAAGCGGTACGTTGCTGGTGTTGGCCACGGTGAAGTCATAGCGCATCTGGCTCCCGGCCAGGACCTCGGCGTTGCCCCGTTTGGTGATGGTCACGCCCAGGTTGGAGGGCTTGTCGTAGTCGCTTACCTTGATGATTTGGCCGGAATACTCCAGCGTCTCATCAAAGGTCTTGCCGCTGACCTGCCAGTAGGCCGGGGCGGTCACTTCGACGATCTTGTACCGGCCCAGGGGCAGGGGCTTGGAGGCCGCTACACCTCGGGCGTCCGTGGTGATGTAGTCCACCACCCGGCCAGAGCGGGCCTCGCTGATCTCGTACACAGCACCCTGGAGGGGAGCGCCGGCGGGGGTCCCGGTGACCTCGTTGTACTCGGCGGCGTACTTGTAAATCTGGAACTGGCCGGTGATGGGAGTATTTTCCCACTCGATTTCCACCGTTTTCCCCGGCTGGACATAGACAGTCTTATACTCCTTGTCCAGCTCATAGCCGGGTGCGGCCTCCAATTCACGGATGAACAGCTTGCCCTTGCCCTGTACGGTCAAATCGTCGATATAAATGTAGCCGTTGTCGTCCGTGGCATACTCCCCAATGGGATTCTTGTTGGAATCGTAGACCAGGAATTTCACGTTATAAATCCCCAGGCCGGTCACGCTGTCGATCTTGTGCAGGATAATACCGCTGAATGGGGCATTGGTCACGGTCAGGGTAGTCGTCTTGCCGTCCTGGATGGTGAAGTAGTGGGGAGTGCTGTCAATTTTGAAGCCCTCCGCCGCCTCGACCTCCACACAGTAGTAATCGCCCTCGTCCAGGGAGACATGGACCCGGCCACGGTCCCCGGTGGTCACGGTGTCCACCAGAGCGCCATCCATCTTCCGAATCTCAAAGGTGACGCCCTTGATCCGCTGGGACTTGTCCGCTTCGGATACCTTGATCAGCTCCAAGCCGCCCACAGGAGTGTTGTAAAACTTCAAGGTCTGAGCGTCACCCACCTTGATCTGGATGCTCTTGGGGCTGGTGTCGAGCACATAACCGTCCAGGCCCCGGATTTCTTTCGCAATGATGGTCACACCGGGCTCCAGGCCCTCAATTACAATCCGGCCATTTTCATCGGTGGTGTACTCGCCGTTGTTGGCCCCCAAAACCTTGCCATTGGACTCAGTGACCAGGAACGTCACGCCTTTCAGCGGAGTGGTGGTTCCGGTGATATACTTCTCAATAATCAACCGGGTCTTGGGGGCGTTCTCAAACGTGAGATCATTGCCGCCGTTGGTTCCGCCGCCAGTGCTGGTGTTTCCGCCTGGATTGGCCGTACCGCCAGTGGTTCCGCCGCTGCTCACGGAATTGGAACCATTTTTCACAATAATGGTCTGGGGTGTGCTGTTGAGAACGTAACCGCTGGGGACTTTGGTTTCCACAACCACGATGGTACTGCCAGGCACGAGGCCGGTGACTGTCACAGTCCCATCCTTGCCGGTGGTGTAGCGGCCCAGCACAGTCCCGTTGCCGTCCTTGACCGTGAATTCGGTTCCCGGTACAGGCTTTCCGGTAACGGAATCTTTTTTCGTAATCGTGAGAGAGCACAGAGGTTCGTTGAGGAAAGTTAAAGTTTGTGTGTCCATGGGGTTGACCGTGACCGTCTGCGTCTGGGTGTTCTGGTCAATCACATAGCCGGGGGCTGGTTTGACCTCTTTGGCAACGATAGTGCCCGTCACGCCGGAAATCCGAATTTCACCTTTGTCATCGGTGGTATAGAGGCCGTTGCTGCTCAAATGGCCGTTGTCGTTATCAACGTACCCACCGTTGGCATACGTCACTTGGAATTGTGCGCCGGGAATAAAATTGCCGGTTACACTGTCTTTCTTTTGAATCACCAGCGTACCGGCCCGCTTGTTCCAAAACGTCAACTGCTGGACTTCACCACCCTTAATAAGAATATCCTGGGGCGTTCCGTCCAGCACAAAGCCCTCCACGGTCTTGATCTCTCTGGCAATCACCGTAGTTCCGGGCTCAATGCCTTCCAGGACGATTTCACCGGCTTTATCCGTGAAATACACCCCATCGTCCGGGCCGACAGCGGCACCGGAGCCGTCCACCACCTTGAAGCACACGCCGCTCAAAGGCTCGTTTTCGGTTCCCTCGATGAATTTCCGAATTATTAAGGTTGTACCCGGTTGGTTGTCAAAAATCAGGCTGTTGGAAATGCCGGACTTCACCACAATGCTCTTGGGTGTCTCATCGAGGATGTAACCTGTAGGTGCTCTGGTTTCAAACACCATGATGGTACTGCCAGGCTCCAGTCCGGAGACAATCACTGTGCCGTCCGTTCCGGTTTTGTAGATGCCATTGGTGGGACCAACCGCGTGACCTTCACTGTCCCGGACAATAAATTCAGCGTTTGCCAAAGGCTTGCGGGTCACAGCGTCCCGTTTCGTGATGGTCAATGTGGCCTTGGGGGTGTTGGTGATAATGATCGTCTGCGTGTCTCCGTTGGGGCCGATGACCACGTTGGTGCTGGGGCTGTCCATGACGTAACCGTCCGGGGCTTTGATTTCAGACAGTACATAGGCTCCCGGAGCGAGATTGCTGATCCGGATTTCACCTTGGGAATCGGTAGTAAAAATGCCGTTGGAAGTCAAAGTAGCGGTGCCGATCACGCCGTCCAGGCCTACTTCACAGCCTGCAGCGGTGGTCACCCGGAACTGAGCGCCGTGCAAGACCTGGTTGGTCTGACTGTCCCGTTTCTGGATGATCAGTTTTCCTCGGGGCTGGTTTTTCATGGTCACCGTGACCGTTTTTCCTGCCTGAATCACAATGGTCTGAGACTGGGTATCAATGAGGAATCCCGCCGGGGCTTTTGTCTCGGTAATGACCACGCTCCGGCCAGGGGTCAGGCCCTCGATCCGCACCTCGCCATTTTCGTCCGAACGGTAAACGCCGTTGCTGTCGCCAATGAGGCTGCCGTCCGAGTAGGCCACCTTGAACTCTGCGTTTGCCAGCGTGACGCTGGGATTGACGCTGCACACCTTCCGAATGAGCAGGGAGCCGGTGGGCTGGTTGCGGAACTCCAGGGTCTTTGTCTCGTTGGACTCGATCTTGACCGTCTGGGGCACATCGTCCAAAATGTAGCCGGGTCTGGTCCGGGTCTCCTTGACCACCAGTGTGGTCCCCGGCATGATGTCGGATACCAGGATGGTGCCTGCGCTGTCGGTAGTGAAGTATCCGTTGGAATTGCCCACAACAGCACCGTCGCTGTTGGTAACATAGAACTGGATGTCGCTCAAAGGCTCACCGGTCACACTGTCCACCTTCTTAATGAGGACAGCGCCGTATTTGCTGTTGGTAAAGGTGAGCGTGATGCAGTCCTGCTCCTTGCCGCTGATGTAGGCCGTCTGGGGTGCGGTATCCATAACGTAGCCGTGGGGTGCGGAAATTTCCTCGCAGACATACGTTCCAGCGTCCAGGCCGGTGATCACGATATTTCCGTTGCTGGAGGTCGCATATTCCCCAATGATGGTGCCGCCGCTGCCGGAGGTACCGCCCAGGTAGCGGACCCGGAACCAGGCGTTCGCCAGAGGAGCGCCGGTATCCGAATCAATTTTCCGGATGACCAGGGCAGACTTTGGGATGTTCTCAAAGGTCACTTCCACGGAGGTGTCGTGCTCGATATAGATGGTCTGCTCGGAGGGCTCTTTGAGCATGAACCCTGCCGACGGCTCCACCTCGATGATTTTGTACCAGCCCGTGTCCAGGTTGTCCAGGTGGATGATTCCGTTTTCATCGGAGTAATAGTAGCTGTTGGTCAGCTGCTGGTAGGTGCCGTTTTGGTTCTTGTCCTTGGACACCCAGATCTCAAATTTAGCGCCCTTGATTCCGTCTCCGACGATAGAATCCACCTTGTAGATGGTGAGGCCGGGCTTCTTTTCGTTCTCGATGCTGACTTCGGTGGTCTTGCCGGGCCGCAGGTAGACCTCGTGGGGTGTGGTGTCCAGAATGTACCCTGCCGGGGCCTGTTTTTCCGTGATGATGTAATATCCTTCGGTGAGGTGCTTCTGCGGCACGGTGATTGTTCCGTCCGCGCCCACAGGGAAGTCACCGATCTTCACGCCGGCCTTGGTCTTGACCTCAAAAATAGCGCCGGTCAGGTGCTTGCCGTTGATGTCCACCTTCACGATTTTCAGGGTGGGCCGCTGGTAGTTCTGGAACTCCACCTGGGTCTCCTTGTTGGGGAACAGGGTCACGGTCTGGGGCGTGGTGTCCAGAATGTAATTCTCCGGGACGCTCTGCTCGGTGACGGTATAGACGCCGGGCAGGAGGTCGGTAATGACGATTTTTCCATCCGGCCCCGTGGGCTTGGTGGTGATGGTGGGGCCGTCCGCGCCCCGCAGCGTAAAGGTCACGCCGGGAACCGGATCGCCTGTGTCCTTATCCGTTTTGCTGATGATCAGGCTGGGCCGCTTGTCGTTGCTCAGCCGCAGCTCCGCAGTCTTGCCGGGAGACAGCTCCACATGATATTCGGTGGTGTCCAGGATGTGGTCGGGCAACGTGGCGGTCTCCACAACGGAGTAAATTCCCGGCTCCAGGCCCTCCACCAGAATCTCGCCGCCGTTTGCCGTGGTCCGATCAATGGAGTGGCTGGCGTCTCCAATGGGGGTGATCTTAAAGGTCACGCCGTCCAGAGCAGTTCCGTCCGCGCTGGTTTTGATCAGCCGCAGACCGGGCTTTTTTGTATTCGTGAACACAAATTCAGCGGTGTCGTTGACTCGCAGGTGGATGATGCGCTGGGCGTTGTCCACCACATAGCCGGGGCACTCCAGCTCCGTTACCTCGTAGGAGCCGGCGGGGAGATTGCTCAGGTCGATCTCGCCATTTCCGTCCGTGACAAACTCCTGGGGGCCGTAGCTGCCGTCGATGGCCCGGATGCTGAACTTCACACCAGGAATGGTTTTGGACGGGTCAGAGCTGTCAACCTTCACCAGCTTCATGCCGGGCTTGGTATCATTGAAGAAAAACAGCTCCTTAATGCCGCAGCCAGCAGTCAGCTCGATCTCCTGGGGAGCGGTGTCCTTGATGTGGCTGTCGTCCCCGGTGTCCACCTCGACTGCACGATAGGTGCCCGGCTCGATGCCGGTCAGCAGAATCTCACCGCTGGCGTTTGTCTCATAATGCCCCAGAGAAACGCCGTCCCGGAAAATCTCAAAGGTGACGTTCGTCATGGGCCGGTGGCTCTGCCGGTCATATTTCACGATCTTCAATCCGACCTTCGCCAGATTTTTGAAGACGAGGGGCCCGGCGGGGATGGGGTTGCCGTTGGCGTCCAGCTCCAGCTTGATTTGCTGGACCTCGGTGGTGGGCTCGTAGTTGGGGGGCGGGACCAATTCCGTTACAGCGTACTCACCGGGCTTGATATACTTCCCGGACGCCTCAGTGGGGTCCCACCACTGCACGCTCTCCAGCACGCCGTTTTCATCGGTGTCAAACTCATACACTCCGTTGGTGACGGAGCTGAACTTGAAGGTGGCGGGGCCGACGCCGGTGTTGGTCAGCGCGTCCCGCTTGAACAGAAGGGCTTTCCCAGGCTCAGGAATGCCGCCATTTTCAATGCCGCTCGCGGGGCCGACCTGGACCGCGCCCGCCGCCGTGCTGTTCTCTGGGGCCTTGCAGGTCACGGTGAAGGGGGAGGCCAGCGGAGTACAGCCGGCGGGGGCCTTTGTCTCCTTGACGTACAGGGTCACAGAGCCACCATCCTCCACAATGTTGGGGACGGAGGTGCTGGCTGTGCCGTCAGTGCCGGTGGTCATTACGGCCAGGGGTGTGCCGCTGCAAGAGGAATCCGCATAGACAGAGAACTCCGCGCCGGCCAGGGGCCGCTTGTCCGCAGCAGCGATCTTCTTGAGCTTCAGGTAGACGGGTTTCTTCTCGGTAATAGTAGTGCCGTTGGTAAAGGTCACCTTAGAGGCTCCGCCGCTGCTGGTGAATTTCTTGGCGGACATATCGGCGGTTCCGCCGGTGCCGGTGATATCGGTCAGATAGGTGGGGTCGTCCTCTGTGACCTCAAACCGGAACGAGGAATCGGCCTCAAAAATGATTCGAATCGTTTCATTGCCTTTCAGTGTGAATCGCAAGCTATTTCCGTTATTAACAACTTGTCTTGTGCAATCTACACCATTTTTTGATGCAGTAAAGCCGGTGGGGCTACCAGCTATATACCTTACTGTAAAACCCCATTCATCACTGTTTGATAAACCTGTCCCAATCCTCTTGGTAACTTCTAAATAGGGGCGATCTGGTTGGTCGCTTTCAAAGTTGAAGGGACTAAAGATATGTAGACCAAAAGAGCGCCGTTCGGAGAAAATGGTATCCCGGATAGGCCGGGGATACTGGATGGTATCCACATAGCTGTCACACTCCCGGAAACCGTTAGTGGAGTGCAGCTCCTCACCGGTGGGAGTGCCGTCCCCATTGAGCGGATATTCGAGGAACTGCTGATCCTTGCCCTGCCGCATCCAGCGGGCCATGTTCACCATGGTGGACGCCTGATCCCAAATTAAATTTCCTTTGACCTGGGATTCATTATTGTAAATGGTGTAGGCCATCATCTCCCGCAGCGTGTAGGCCCGGCGCACACCGTCAGGGTCCCTAAAGACACCACCTGTTTCTACAATGACCCGGTACTTGGTGCGCAGATTGCCGTCCGCGTCATGGACATACTCAGACCAACGCTCCATGGCTTCGTCCTTGCTCCAACCAGTAACATCTCCGCCAGCACCGTTGTCTGTTTCACTCAACCGGCCCAGAAGATAAAGGAACGCATCATTGGCCTTGTAAACTTTGTAAAGGTTGCCGGGAGTAACAGACTCAGCGTCAGTGCCCCACATGGAGGTGTAATCGCCATCTCTCCAGCCAGAGGACCAGGAGCTGGAGTTACAGTGGAACATCTGCTCCTTCTGTTGGTCGGTAATGCCCGTTTCCTTTTGGAACTCATCCGCAGTGGTCACCCAGCGTTTGTTGTGACCGGCGGTAGCATCGTAGGAATAGACACCCTGGGGCACAGATGAGCCGGCCATAAGCTGGGCGGCATCCGCACCTTTTCCGTTGTACTGCATGGCACAGGAGTTGTACCAGGTGATGTCACTCCGGCACTTGTCGGCGGACCATACGTCCGATCCATTCCTGTTCCAGACTATGTTGAGGGGTGTGCCGACAACGTGCCAAGTACTGTAATCGTTGGTATTAAGGTCGGTAACAACACCATTCGGAAATTCAATCAGGGTAAAGCGCAAAAATGTCCGCTCCGCGTCAGTGCGCCAGTCTACATTGGAGGTAGTGGGTTTCTTGCCGCCGGGGCTGCCAGGGTTATAGGCCCCGACACCTCCGGTGGGGTCGCTGGCGCTTACCTTAGAGGGGGCGTGCTTGACCGTCTGCGGGCAGAACCTTGTAAGCGTCACGCTGGGGTCGGCGCTGTAGGCCTGGTCAACGGAAAAGGGCAGGTCATAGCTGAGATTACTCAGGCTGTCGCCCGCCGTTTCGTACTCAGCCCATGCCTCATACTTCTGGTAGGTCACCCCGTCCAGAGTATAACTGTGCAGCTGGGCGGGGTCTCCCTTGGCCCGGCTGACGCTCACCATCTGACCGGACTGGCGCACCACCAGCGTCTCAACGCCAGCCATAGACTCCTTCTGGAGATGGGCCAGCTGTTCGGCCAGAGCGTAGGAACCGGGAATGACATACTCAAATCGGGTCAGGCGGGAGTTGAACAGCCTGCTGCCGTCCGACTCATAGGCAATGCTGGGAATCACATCGGGCAGATTGACCAAGACACTGTCCTTATCTACCCAGCCGATGCCGTCCAAGTTTGCACCTGTCCAGCCGCCGTTCTGATAGCCGATCTTGATCCGGTCGCCGCTGTTGTCCTCCAATAAGGCGAAAGGAGTTGCGGTTGGGAGCGTCGCAACCGGGACGTTGCCGCCCTCGGTCTTGTAGACGGTGAAAGGCTTGTCACCGCCGTTCCAGGCGGTAGCACCAGCCACGTTCAACTCGAAGCTGCCCGTGGGCGCATAAAGGTTGGAGTTGTCCGAGGTGCCGGCGGCAAAGGCGGAGACTGGGAGCATACCAGCGGCCATAATGACAGCCAGCAGACCAGAAACTGCCCGTTTCCAATGGGATTTCATACATTTCAGCATTGAAATTTCCTCCTTATAACGGATTTTTGGTATGAAAAAGGACCGCACAGAGTTGTGCAGTCCTTGCGGATGATTCTTTGCTTGTAATTGGGGCTGTTCATGCGGGGAATCGGTGGTTTTATGTGCATTTTTTCTCCTTAGCTGTTATTTGCAAACCATGCCTCTACACTATTCCCAGTGTAGGAGACGCTTTCAGGGTAGCGGGTCCAGCCTTCTAAACGATAAATCTGGTTTTCACCCCGATAACTATCCAGATTATCCATGTTGCTATAAGTACTCTGACGGTCTGGCCATTGGATAGTTTCGCCCGCATTACCATCTGTGATGTAAAACGAGTTTGTATCGCTGGGTGATTCCAAGGCGACTACAATATGCCAGACCTTACCGCTGCTATTGCGTACATAGACCAGAATATCTCCAGGCCTAATTTGAGAGAGATCATCCAGCCTACGACCAAGGTTAGCAGTGTCTCCGAAGATGAGAGAACTTACCATGCTGGCATATGCTCCACAAGCGTAAGTATTACTGACGTGATAGTTGCGCATGATCTGTCCACTGGCTGTGCTGGGTATTTCGTTCTTGTGAGTGCCTGGGGTTTTGTTTGTCCCCCAGACAGTACCGGTTGGCCAGTCCTTTTCAATTTGGCGAAGTAGCTCCAGCACATTTTCCTCGGTAATGGGCTTGCCATTAGTCAGATAACCGTCTCCGATACCCTGCGAAGCCGTGTGAGAGTTTCCTGCCATACCATTCAGCGCCCGATAGATCAGAACTGCAATGTTTCCCCGGGTGATGGTGGGGCCGGTGGTCGCTTCAACTGGGAGCAGTCCCAGTTCGACCGCCTTATCACAAGCGGTGGCGTAGCTCCACTGGCTGGCCGGGCAGTCCAGATACCGGAGCATGACGGTGCAGGCCGCAGCTGGGGTCACCGGGTCACTGGGGCCAAATTGTTTGTTGCCATAGCCGGCCATCAGCTTTTTCTCGGCACAGTAACCGGCATAGGGCATAGCCCACTCAGGAACATCGGTGAAGGGACAGATGGTGCGGTAATAGGCGGCATTCCTGCCCATATCCCCGGTATCATCGGAGAGCCGGGTCAGGATTACAGCCAGCTCCGCCCGGGTCAGGCCGGAACCGAGATTCAGATTGCCGTTCTGGTCACCGGTCAGGATACCGTTTTCTTTCAGCCAGGCCGCCGCCGTTTCCTGCTCGGACTGAACAGCCAGGGCGGGGACAGCCAGTGACAGTGTCAGTGCGGCACACAGCAGCAAGGTCAAGATCCGTTTCATATTTTGCACTCCTTTCAGCACCCAAAATCAACTTGTTTCTTCCTTCTGATTTGAGCATAGTACGGAATCTGGACTCTGTCAAAGGATTATTTTAAATCCCTTTGCCGATATTTTGAACCTTGCCGTATTTGTTGAATTTCGGCCGTTTCACCTCCGCTTTTCACGGGGTTTCGCCGCAAAAGGTTATTTGTAAACCTTTTATGAACGGACTTCCACGGCCTGGACCACCACACGGCTCTCGGGGTGGTCGGCCAGGCAAGTGGTGAGGGTGAGCCGGTTGTCGGAGGTGGCCTGAAGGTAGCTCCAGTCGGTGTTGGAGATGGTTTTCACCAGTGTGACCGCATAGGTCCGGGTGCCGTACATGGTGGTGTAGGTGATGGTGTCGCCCTGCTTCAGATTTTTGATTGCGCCAATGGCGTACTTGGTCCCCCGGTTGTGGCCGCACGCTCCCACGTTGCCATCCCAGGCGGAGGTGGAGCTGTAATGCCCCAGGCCCTTCCTCATGCTGGCGTTGGTCTCGCCCTCCCACAGCTTCATGTCGATTTTCAGCGAGGGAATCTTGATGGTGCCGATATGGCCGTCCTTGTAGGCCATGCCCTCCGCGCTGGTGTAGGCGGGCGGCTGGTAGGTGGGTATGGTGGGGACAGTGGGTGTGGGAGTGACAGCGGAGCCCGGCTTACCGGCCTCCACCAGCTCGGTGATGGGGCCTCCCCCGGCCACACCGTAGCCGCCCCCGCCCGTCGCCACCGTCTGTTGGAGGCCGGGGAGTATGGTGCGCTCCATCACGCCGGTCATGGTGGTGCTCTGAAGGCCGTACTCCAGCTCGGGGACCTGGTAGTCCACCACATTCCTGCCGCCGTAGTTGTACTGACTGCCGTAAATGTCCTCATAGCTGGTGCTCTTGTAGTAGTCCTGGGGGGCGGTGGTCTCAAAGGAGTAGTCCGCCGCCGCATAGGCGGAGGGGGCCAAGACCAGCAGAGCCATAACGGGCAGGATCGCTTTGCTCAGAATTTTCCAGGGTTTCATCTCGTCTCCTCCTCTTCAGATTCGTCCTCCGGTTCCTCCTGGAGCTGCCGCAGCGCCCGGCGGGAGCGGAACAACAGCACCCCCAGGGTAGCGATTGTCCCAGCCCCCAGAACGCCCAGGGCATAGGGCAGGACCTTTCCGGGCAGGCCGGAGGCCCGGTCAACAATGATACCAGGCGTCTCGGTTTCTGTCCCCAGGTAGGTCACCTTATAGGTGACGCTCTCCACATCGTTCCGGGTGACCTCGCCCACATAGTCGGCGGAGGTGATGTACCCAGTGGCGACCTTGTGGTAGCTCTTACCGGAGTAGGTGGCTACGGCCTGATAAGAGGCCGGGGCCAGGGCATCCCCCACCAGGTCAGTGCCAATGATCTGCCAGTCCACGTTGGACAGGTTCAGCGTCACCCCGTCCTTGACAGTGGTGGCCGGGACGTAGGACATATCGTTGCGGTCCAGCGGCCCGATGGTCTTGGTGGCGGTGACGGTCTTGGCCTTGCTGGCATAGCCGGAGGCCTCGGTGCGAATGGCAGTGTGATCCAGGGTCAGGACGCCGGAATAGGTGCCGTCATCATAGTCCAGCGTGGTCGCCAGCTGTTCCAGGATCTTGCTCAGGTCCTTGGTGCCGGTCTCCAGGGTCACCGTCTCGGTGTGGTACTTGCGGTCCGACACCTGATTCTCCTCCTTCACGATCTCCGCGAAGGTATAGCGGTAGCCCTCCTGCTCGAAGGGCTCCTCAATGAGCTGCTGGGGGTCGGCCCCGGGGGACAGGGTGTAGGTCTTGATGAGCTGCTGGCTCCCGTTGAGGTTCTGGATGGTGGTATCGGTGGGTACCTCCAAGGCGCAGGCGTTGGTCACCAGCGCCGCCGCCAGCAGCAGACAGGCGAGCAGTCGTTTCATGTCTGGGTCCTCCTTCTCCAGAAAAATACCGCACCGGACAATGCCAGCGCGGCCGCCAGGGTGATGGGTACAATGGGTTTCATTTGGGTTCCTCCTTGACGATATATTCTACTGCGTACTCCGGGTGATCCCAGAGCGACGCCAGCAGTCTGAGTGAGTGCTCCAGCGCTTTTTCGGTGTCACGCTTTTGGCGCTTCACAAAGGCGTGCAGGAGCAGATAGTCCCCGTTGGGACAGGGGGTGAAGATGACCCGCACCACCACCCGGCCCTTCTCCCGGAGCTCATAGAGGCTTTGATACTTTTCAATGGAGAAGTGCTTGTAGTGGGGCTCTTTCAGTTCCGGGAGGGGCGTCTGGGAGAGATAAAAAATCTGCCGGACCAGCTTGTCCCGCAGCTTGGGCTCCAGCCCCTCAATGAACTCCGCCGCCTGGGCAGGACTATCCGGGGGCTTATAAATTTTAATACGATCCATGTTCTCATCCTCCGTTATGTATTTTCTGCCAGACGTTTCAAGTAAGTCAGAAAGTCCTCGGCAAACAACTCCGCAAAAGCCGGGCTGCCGCTGATCCACCACACCGGGTCGGGCAGGGAGCGGTAAATGCTGTCGTATTGCAGGCAGATCAGCAGGAATTTCTGCCTGGGATCGGCCTGCTCGGCCGTGTGGAAAATCTGGGCTATGGTCTCCTGGACGTTCTCGTAGTCCTGATAATAGTCGCACAGATCATCAAAAAACTGGCCGGCGAATATGCTGCTAAATACGGCCATAGCGTCCCGTTCCAGGGAGCCGTCCTCGGTGGTCAGGCCCATGCGCCGCAATCGCTGAGTGGCGGAGTCCTCAAAGGGACTGTGGGCCCGTTGGTAGTTGTTCATATCGTTGTCACCTCCTCCAAGGCATGAAAATAGCCTGGGCCGCAGAAGCGGCGCCAGGCTGTACAGCATGGTTCAATCTTCAGTTGTGTTGTCCTGTGTGTGAGGCGGCAGCTCCTCGGGCTGAGAGGCGGCTACCGTCTCAATCACCTGTGTGACCACGGCATTCAACTGGGCAGCATTCTGAGAGGTAATCACAGGCTGGCCAGAATCCGCTTCAATCGCTTGCCGGGCCTGCCCCGCAATTCTCCCACCGCGCCGGGCAACCTCTTTATTTTCTGCAAAGCCCTTTGGCTGCTGTCCCTTAGAAGCTGTATTCATAAGCGTTTGAGCAGCGTGTGGAAATGAGAAATTATAACCATAGCCTCAGCAGAGGAAACG
>NZ_QWKI01000391.1 GCF_009911645.1 Pseudoflavonifractor sp. 60 | reverse complement strand
GTTCAATGTGGAGTCCTCCTGCTTCAGAAGCCGCTTGATGACTACCTGCTTCATATTGTCATATAGAATCTCCTCCGGGTATCCTCCAAAGTACCGAAATGCGTTCTGATGGCACCGTATCAGTGTGTTTGTGCTCATATCCGTTACAAACTCGATGTACCCCATCCGCGAATATCCCAGTATCATGAGAAAGCAGTACAGCTTCTTCCACTTCCCGTCCTCGTACACCAGGTGATCCTCAAAGAACCCCCAGTCCATCTGTCCCTGCTTACTGGGCATTGTCTCAAACCGTACCGCCGCTTTCTCATTCAAGTCCATCTTCCGGCTGCTCACATACGCCTTGACGATGCTGTAGCCCCCGTCAAACCCCATCTCCCGCAGCTTTTCCAGAATCCGCAGCGCCGAATACGGCGCCTCCTCCAGCCACTCGTCTACGATCTGCTTGTACGGATCCATCTTTGTTGGCTTCGGTTCGCTCAATGTGTACTCTGGCTTCTGCGGCGATTCCGCGTACCGCTTTGCCGTCCGCGGGTCCGTGTGGTACTTCCGTCCCAGCTCCACATAGCTCAGCCCTTGCTGCCTCTCGTTTCGGATATCCATCCACTGTGCTCCTTTCATTTCCTGACTCCCTTTCCGGACGCTTTTTC
>NZ_QWKI01000390.1 GCF_009911645.1 Pseudoflavonifractor sp. 60 | reverse complement strand
AACTGGTAGACCGGGTCATCCTGGGGCATGGATTTCAGCAGGCCGTCCATCACAAGGAACAGCGTCCTGCGCAGCTCTGGCGGGCTGCTTTTGGAAGTGCGGACGCTCTTGGCTTCACGCTCACTGGACTGGTTAGCGCCAGGGTCAACGCTGGCAAAAGCGGTGATAGAACCTCTGTGGATGAACCGCGTCACGTCCCCGATTTCTGCCATGAGCTGT
>NZ_QWKI01000389.1 GCF_009911645.1 Pseudoflavonifractor sp. 60 | reverse complement strand
TCAGCATCTCAGCCTTGAGCTGTTCCACGGTCTTGGAAACAGTATTGAGGGAATCAATGGCCTGCCGGATCAGCCGCTTGGTCAAATCGTCCTTTGGTATCATGGCAATCTGGTCTTTCGCTCCGGTATAGATTTCGGCAGCTTTGTCGCTGCTGAAATTGTAGCGGTTTCGCTTGCACCACTTGCGGTAACGCTCCGTGAAGGTGGCCTGGCTCATACCCCGAACACAGTCTGCGTGCCAAAAAGACGCAGCAAAGTCCACCCACTTCTGCGTCCCATCCT
>NZ_QWKI01000388.1 GCF_009911645.1 Pseudoflavonifractor sp. 60 | reverse complement strand
ATTAATGCCTGATACATGCGGGTCCGGCCGTAGGTGTCATTACAATCATCTTCCTCAAGGGTTTCCATCATGGCGTCTGCCAGGGGCTGGTACTTCCATGGGCGGTCTTTATTTGCAAGGTACTGGTAAAACCCCTGCCTGCTGACATGAAGGGTTCTACAGTAAAAGAAGGTATCCCCTTTTAATTCGCCGTCTTTGGTTTTAAGAGCAATAAACTTCATTCTTTCGTTTTTGCTGACCCCAGACGGCTCGCGGCGAAAAAAGCGCTGGCTTCCTCCAGAAAGTCATTTTCCTTCTTTAAACGGCGGATTTCTTTTTCCTG
>NZ_QWKI01000387.1 GCF_009911645.1 Pseudoflavonifractor sp. 60 | reverse complement strand
TAACCTGCTGGCGGGGCTGAAGAAGTTCCTCGTTAAGCGTCATGGCGCTTTGCGGGGTTTGTGAACCTGCCCCAAGGTCGGGGCTGCCAAGACGGTTGGCCCGTACCCAGCCATACATGGTATTCTTGGGAACCCCCAGTTCTTTAGCGGCCTTTGCTTGTCCGATTTCCTTTGCGAGTTTCACTGCCTGTACTTTGTATTCATGGTCGTATTGTCTGTTTTCTGCCATTTTTGTTCACTCCTT
>NZ_QWKI01000386.1 GCF_009911645.1 Pseudoflavonifractor sp. 60 | reverse complement strand
GTGGTTCTCCCAGCATGTGCCCCAGCCCCTCAGCGCCGCCTTCGACGTGGCCGGCGGGGCCATCAAGAACACCATCAACGGCCTGGTGGGCAACGTGGAAAGCATGATTAACGCTGTCATCCGGGGTGTGAACTGGATGATTGCCCAGCTGAACAAGATCAGCTTTGAGGTGCCCGACTGGGTCCCTGGCATCGGGGGCAATTCCTTCGGCTTCAGCCTGCAAAAGCTGGCCGAGGTGAAGCTGCCCCGGCTGGCCCAGGGAGCGGTCATCCCGCCCAACCGGGAGTTTATGGCCGTCCTGGGCGACCAGCGCAGCGGCAACAATCTGGAGGCCCCTGAGGGGCTGATCCGGAAGATTGTCCGAGAGGAGTCCAGCGGCGGCGGGGACTATACTCCCCTGCTCCAGGCCATCCTGGAGGCCATCCGGGACGGGCAGGTTATCGTCATGGACGGCAAGGCGGTGACCAAAAATGTCGTGAAGAACATCAACACCATGACCCGCCAGAGTGGCAGGGCGGTGGTGCTGGGGTGAGGCCGATACCTGCATTTTTTCTGGATTCACGCAGGTATCTGACACAGAGGAGGGATAGACTGTGGCAGCGGAAATTTTAATCATCAACGGCCACGACTGGTCCGCCCTCGTCCAGCGCAAAGGCTACGGCTGGACCCGGAATGACCTGGACTCCAGCAACACCAAGCGGCCCAAAAACGGCCTGATGCG
>NZ_QWKI01000077.1 GCF_009911645.1 Pseudoflavonifractor sp. 60 | reverse complement strand
AGGGCGGGGGATTGTCCCTGAAAGCACCGTCTTCTACCTAAAATTTCAAGTAGAGGCAGTGCCAGCAAATCAATCCCGGCCCGACTTCGCCGGGAGCTCCTTTTCAAAGGGGCCAGGCCGCCTGCGGGTGGGACGAGGGATAAGCCCTGCGAAGCAGGAGCAAGGGGTGGCGAATCCAAAATTGATTTCTCTGTTGCGGTTTGGATTTTGGGGCATAGAATGAGATAGCCCACTGCGTTACATGATTGATTCCAACCAAAAGGAGTATTTCAATATGGAACTGAAAGTCGATCTTCCCACTTTAGCCGGACAGAATGTAGACCCGGCCACCTTCCAGCGGGTATGGGACCGGGTGATGCCGGAGCAGGCCGCCCCAGCCGCCCGGGAAGGGGGCGTCATTCCGGACACAGCCGTCCCCGCTCAGCCCTCGCCCGCCCCATCCGAGTCCCCGGAGCTCCCTCCGGTTCCCGACTGCCCTGCCAGCGAAGCTCTGCCGCCGGTGCCCGACTGTCCGGCAGAACCCACACTGCCCGTCGTGCCCGACTGCCCTGTTCAGGAGCTGGTCCCCGACTGTCCCGCCGGTGAAGCTCTGCCGCCGGTGCCTGGCTGCCCGGCAGAGCCCGGCACTCCCACGCGCCCTGGCTGCTCCGCCTGCCCCGCCCTGTGTCTGGGGGAGGCCTCCCAGGAGGACAGCGGACGTCTGCGGGAGCTGATGGGGCTGGCCCAGACCGGCGCCATGACCGCACGGGCGCTGGCGCGGCGCTCCAACGGCCCCACCGCCAAGGCCATGTCCATGCTGGCCTCCGACCACCGCTCAGCCTTCCGCAGGCTGTCCGCCGCCTACTTCCTCATTACCGGGAAGCGGTATGCCCCCAACTGCACCGCCCCCTCCCTGCCCGCCTCCCTGCCCCTAGCCCTGCGCCAGCAGTTTGTCTGGGAGCAGCAGTGGGAGCAGAAAAACAAGCAGGCCGCCCAGGCCACCTCCGATCCCTGCCTGCGGGAGCTCTACCAGGAGCTGGCCCAGGAGGGGGCCTATCATGCCGGCGTGATCCGCTCCATTTTGGAACAGATGGCTTGACTTCTTTCCACCTCTTGGGGTATGCTAAGAAAAAACTCCCCAGGAGTGAAAGCGAGGCAGCGCTATGATCCAGACCATTGATTTTACCTATCCATCTCAGGATGGCGTTCACACTGTCCACGCCAGAGAGTGGGTGCCCGAGGGACGGCCCCGGGGGCTTGTGCAGGTTGTCCATGGAGTTGCGGAGCACGTGGGGCGCTACGACGGCCTGGCACGGTTCCTGGCCGCCCGGGGCTATCTGGTGTGCGGGGAGGACCACCTGGGCCACGGCCTGACCGCCGGGGGCAAATTTGGTTATTTCGGTCCCAGGAAGGGCTGGGAGCTGGTGTCCGGGGATGTGCGCCGCCTGCGGGAGCTGGAGAGGGAAAAGCACCCCAAGGTCCCCTATGTGCTGCTGGGTCACTCCATGGGCTCCTTTCTGGTGCGGACCTGCCTGATTTGCTGGCCGGGGACGGTGGACGCCGCCGTGCTGTCTGGGACGGGCCAGGAGTCCGCCGCCGCCGTGGCCTCTGGAAAGGCACTGTCGGGAATGCTGTGCCAGCTGCGTGGCCCCGATTACGTGAGCAATGCGGTGAACGAGCTGTCCCTGGGCGCCTACAACAAGGTCTTTCAGCCCAACCGCACCTCCTCCGACTGGCTCAGCCGGGACCGGGAGAGGGTGGATGCCTACCTGGCCGACCCCCTGTGTACCTTTGTGCCCACCGTGGGGATGTTCCGTGACATGATGGGAGGCTTGCAGTTTATTGCCAACAGGAAGAACCTGACCAGGATGGATGGGAGCACTCCGGTGTACTTCCTCTCCGGCAGCCAGGACCCGGTGGGCTCTATGGGCAAAGGGGTGCGGAAGGTGGAGAAAATGTTCCGCACCGCCGGATGCCGCGATGTGACTGTGAAGCTCTACCCCGGGGGCCGGCATGAGATGTTTCACGAGCTCAACCGGCAGGAGGTGTTTCAGGACCTGCTGGACTGGCTGGAGAGCAGACTGACATAGAGCACAAATTCCCTGCCCCCGGTCTTTTCCGCAATCTATAAACAGCACTCCCCCTATGACAGACGGATGTCTCTCATAGGGGGAGTGTATTGTAATCGGGATATTCTCTTGTCACACCAGCTCCGGTCCCCTGGAGATGGCCAGCTTCAGCAGCACCGGCGTCAGCAGGGCGGAGGCGATGACAGCCAGGACGATGGCGGGCAGGATGGCCGGGTCGATCATGCCGGCGTCGATACCCCGCTGGGCCACCATCAGGGCCACCTCGCTGCGGGCCACCATGCCGATGCCTACCACCAGGGCCTGGTGACGGCTCATGCGGCAGGCCAGCCCGCCCAGACCGCAGCCTACAATCTTGGACAGCACGGCGGCGGCCACCAGCAGCAGCGCAAAGACCAGGATGCTGGAGTTCATATCCCGCAGGTTGGTTTTCATGCCCACACCGGCAAAAAAGACGGGGGTAAACACCATGTAGGCGGTGATGGTAAATTTTTTAGCCACAAACTTCCGGGCCTTGGTCACGTTGCACAGGATCAGCCCAGCGAAGTAAGCGCCGGTAATGTCCGCCACTCCGAACCAGGTCTCGGAGCAGTAGGCCATCAGCAGGCAGAAGGCCAGCGACCACACCGCCACCCGGCGGCTGTGCCAGTGGTCCTCGGCCACATAGGTAAAAATCCGGCGGACAATCAGCCCCACCGCCAGCACAAAGGCGAAGAAGAGGACAATGTGGACCAGCACCAACACCGGGTCGGAGTCACCGGAGCTGAAGGCGCTGAGGACGGACAGCACCACAATACCGATAATGTCGTCAATAAGAGCGGCGCTGAGCAGGGTTGTGCCTGTGCGGGTTTTCAGCTTGCCCATCTCGTTCAGGGTCTCCACCGTAATGGACACAGAGGTGGCGGAGAAGACCGAGCCCATAAAGGCGGATTTCAGCAGGTTATAAGCGGTGAACTCGCCTCCGCAGAAGAAGGCAAAGTACAGTCCGCCGCACAGAAACAGGGGGACAAATACCCCAAGCACTGCGATGCCTCCGGCCTGGAGGCCGGTCTCCTTCAGTTCCTTCATGTCGGTGTCGATGCCGGCGGTGAACATAAGCATGATGACGCCGATTTCTGCCGCCTTCACCAGAAAGTCGGTGCTCTCCAGCACGCCGAAGCCGCTGGGGCCCATGATAATGCCCGCCAGCAGCGCCCCCACCACCTGGGGCAGGTGGACGTGTTCTGTCAGCAGGCCGAAGACCTTGGTAGAGAGCAGGATGATGGCCAGCAGCAGCAAATAGGTATAGGATTCCATAAGTATGCCTCCCAAAAAATAACCGCCCGGGTCTCCCCGGACGTCTCCGCAGCGATGCGGCCCCTCTTTTTTGAAGTCTCTTGATTATAGCCACCAGTATTTGGGAAGTCAATGGGCAAAGTATCTCGAAATATCTCCGTTTTCCCTCCATTTTTCGGAGGAAAGCCAGGAACCGGCAGTTTTCTCCCCTTGCCCGCAGGCGGAAAAACTGGTATACTATACCACATGAAATTTTATGTCCCGCTCCTGGGCGGGACAAGAGGGAGCTTCCGCTATGAAGAAACTGATGGTGATTGACGGTAATTCCATTGTCAACCGGGCCTTTTACGGGGTCAGCCAGACGCTGACGACCCGGGAGGGGCAGCCCACCAACGCCATTTTCGGCTTTTTGAACATCCTGAATAAGCTGCTGGAGGAGACCGCCCCCGACGCCCTGTGCGTCACCTTTGACCGCTCCGCCCCCACCTTCCGCCACCAGGCATACGAGGGCTACAAGGCCAACCGGAAGGGGATGCCCGAGGAGCTGGCCAGCCAGATGCCCCTGTTGAAGGGTGTGCTGTCTGCCATGAACGTGCCCATGTACGAGCTGGACGGCTGGGAGGCCGACGATCTGCTGGGCACCATCGCCCGGCTGGACCAGGAGGCGGGCTGGGAGACAGTGATCGTCACCGGGGACAAGGACGCCCTCCAGTTGGTGACCGAGCAGACCACTGTCAAGCTGGTGTCGACCCGTATGAGCCGCACCACCACCAGGGATGTCACTCCGGAGGTCTTCCGGGGGGACTACGGCTTTGAGCCCAGGAGCATCATCGACCTGAAGGCCCTCATGGGGGACTCCTCCGACAACTACCCCGGGGTCAAGGGCGTGGGGGAGAAGACCGCTATGGCCCTCATCCAGCTCTACCACACCATCGCTCATCTCTACGACCACATGCCCGATATCTGTTCCGCGCCCAACGTCCCCGCCAAGCCCGGCCTGGTGAAAAAGCTGGAGGAGGGCCGGGAGAGCGCCCGGCTGTCCTACGACCTGGCCACCATCCGCACCGACGCCCCCATCGACTTTCAGCCCGAGGCCAACCTGCGCCGGCCGCCGGACAACGACAGGCTCTATCAGCTGTTTCTGGAACTGGAGTTTGCCAAGCTCATTGACAAGTACCACCTCACCGCACCCCAGGGGGAGGGTGCGCCGGAGGAGGCCCCCGTCTTTGCGGGGACCTGCACCAGCGAGACTGTAGAGGACCGGGGGCGGATGGAGGCGCTGCTGGAGCTGTGGCGGACCCTGGACCATGTCAGCGTGCTGGCTCTGCCCGGGCTGGACCGGGTGTGCGTGGAGTGGCAGGAGGAAAATTCCGGCTGTGCTGCTCTGTTCTTCGCGGACAGGCTGGACTGCTACAACGACTTTTTAAAGACCTTCTTCTCCGACCCCGCCCTCAAAAAGGCGGCCCACGGGGTGAAGGACCTGTGCCGGGCCCTGCTGGCCGAGGGCATCTCCCCCGCCGGGTTTGTCTTCGATACTGAGGTGGCCGCCTACCTCCTGGCCCCCACCGACGGCAGTTACGAGCTGGAAAAGCTGGCCCTCACCTATTTCAAGGTCCAGGCGGAGCCGGCCTCCTTCTACCTGGAGGAGGGTGCCTTCAGCCCCCTGTCCGACCCGGCGGTCCCGCTGGGGGCCCTGATGTCCCACTGCGCCTGGATCGACGCACTGAGGGACGTACTGGAAAAGCGGCTGAAACAATTGGGGATGTGGGAGCTGTATGAACAAGTGGACCTTCCCCTGTGCTCTGTGCTGGCCGAGATGGAGACCGAGGGCTTTCTCATCGACAGGGGAGCCCTGGCGGAGTTTGGCAAAATGCTCTCTGGGCGCATCGACCAGGCGCAAAAGACCATCTATGAGCTGGCCGGGGAGGACGGCTTCAACATCAACTCCACCCAGCAGCTGGGCCACATCCTCTTTGATAAGCTGGAGCTGCCCCCGGTGAAGAAGACCAAGAGCGGCTGGTCCACCAACGCCGACGTACTGGAGAAGCTCAGGGGCCAGCACCCCATCATAGACAGCATTCTGGAGTACCGCCAGCTGACCAAGCTGAAGTCCACCTACGCCGACGGCCTGGCCAAGGTCATCGGCCCCGACGGGCGGATTCACACCTCCTTCCAGAACACCGTCACCGCCACCGGTCGCCTCAGTTCCACCGAGCCCAATTTGCAGAACATCCCCGTGCGGACCCCGCTGGGGGCCGAGCTGCGGAAGATGTTTGCCGCTCCGGCGGGGAAGGTGCTGGTGGATGCGGACTACTCCCAGATTGAGCTGCGCCTGCTGGCCCATATGGCGGGGGACCAGGCCATGATTGACGGCTTCCAGAGCGGCGAGGACATCCACACCATCACCGCCTCCCAGGTGTTCAATGTGCCCTTGGGGGAGGTGACCCCCCAGATGAGAAGGAGCGCCAAGGCGGTGAATTTCGGCATCGTCTACGGCATCTCCCCCTACTCCCTGTCCGAGGATATCGGGGTCACCGTCCAGGAGGCCAAGGAGTATATGAATAAATACTTCGCCCACTACGCCGGAGTACGCACCTATATGGACGCCGTGGTGGAGCAGGCCAGGCAGGCGGGTTATGTGGCAACCCTGTGGGGCCGCCGTCGGTGGATTCCCGAAATCAAATCCTCCAACTTTAATACCCGCTCCTTCGGGGAACGGGTCGCCCTCAACGCCCCCATCCAGGGCACCGCCGCCGACATTATCAAGCTGGCTATGATTCGGGTCCGGGACCGGCTGAGGGCCGAGGGGCTGACGGGAAAGCTGGTCCTCCAGGTCCACGACGAGCTGATTGTGGAGTGCCCGGAGGAGGAGGCGGAGACCATCTGCCGGGTCGTGGAGGAGGAGATGGAGGGGGTCGCCAGGCTGTCCGTCCCCCTCCTGGCCGAGACCCACGCCGGCAGGACCTGGGCTCAGGCCCACTGACCCCCTAACGGCGCTGGGGCCGGGGCTCCTGCCGGCGGGGAATGCCCAGCTGGGCGGCGCAGGAGGAAATTTCCGCCCAGGGGGCCAGGAAGATGTGGATACCCAACCGGTGCGCCACCTCCACCTTCCGGGTCAGAGTGTCGCTGTCGTCAAAGAGGACGAAGTGGCCCACACCCTCCCGGCCCATGTAGGTGAAGTACCGGGCGCACAGCTCAGAGGAGAAGAAGATGGAGGGGGACAGCCGCTGCCGCAGCTGCTCCAGCTCCTGGCCGCTGAGAGGCTGGCCGCTGCCGGTGGGGGAGGGCAGGGCAAAATCCTCCGCCCGCTTCTCCAGGGCCAGGGTGACCCGGCTCTCCCCAAAGCGCTCCAAAGCCTCCTCCAGCCGCCGCTGAAGGGAGCCGCCGGAGAGGGCGGAGGGGATCATGACCCGGGCGTGGGGGGCGTGAGGGGCGTACCGCTCGTTGACGTAGAGGGTCCAGCCCCGGCGGGCAAACTGTTCGTCCAGACGCGCCACAATACTCTCCAGAGGGGGCAGGCGGTTTTCAAAGTCCAGGACCGCCCCGGAGAAGCCCCGGGCCTGACACTCTCGGAAGACCTCCTGACACAGCGGCCCGGTCTGCCCCAGACCGTCAAAATCCCGGTCGTCTATTACCATCAGTCCGCCCTTGGGGAGCGCGGCGCTGTCCGCCCGAAACAGGTGGGGACCCGGCCCCAGGCGGTAGGCCAGGTGGGCAGGGACGGCCTGCCAGCCCCGGAGCAGGGGCAGTTGTTTGGGCGGCAGAGTGACAATAAAGGTGTCCATGGGAGTTCCCCCTTGTCCGAAGTTTGATCCTATGATATACTGCGCAGTACACAGTATGCGGCGGGACAAGGGATTAGAACCTGCGGCCCCCACAGGAGCCCCCCGCCTGGCAAGGGCATGGAAGGAGCAGCGCGCTATGTATTACGAAATCGTCTCCATGGACCGCCGCCCGCCATGTTGGACGGCTGGCCCTGCGGATTCTGACGGGGGGTGGCCTGAATGAAACACGAGAAATGGGTCTGGGGGTTCCTCCTGCTCTTGGGGTGCGCTCCTTTTGTGATTGCCTTAATCTATTGCCTGGTCACAAGTCTGCTGGATTTCGGCGGCGTAGGGTTTCATAAGACATCATTTTTGGAGTACCTGTTTATCTGGATCTTGTTGTACTGGCCGGCCTATGTGGTTGGAGCTGTTTTGATTGCAATATCCACCGCAAAACTCAAGAAGAAACATTAAGGAGTCTTTTCTATGTACTACGAGATCGTCCCCATGGACCGCAGCCACATTCCCCAGATTGCCGCCCTGGAGCGGGAGTGCTTCCCCGACCCCTGGAGCGAAACCCTGCTGGAGGACGCCCTGTTTGACCCCCAGGCCAGCTTCATCGTGGCCGAGGACGACGAGGGGATGATTCTGGGCTACGCCGGGCTCCACGCGGTGCTGGACGAGGGCTATATTGACAACATCGCCGTGGCAGCCGACGCCCGGCGGCACGGGGTTGCCTCCGCCCTGCTGGATGTGTTCTGCCGGTTTGGAGCGGTAAACCTGGCCTTCCTGTCCCTGGAGGTGCGCCAGTCCAACGCCGCCGCCATTGCCCTGTACGAGAAGCACGGCTTCCAGCGTGTGGGACTGCGGCCCGGCTACTACCAACACCCCCGGGAGGACGCGGTGATTATGACTCGGGAGTTTTCCAAGGAGGACGAGAAATGAACAGCATCGTAAGCGTCACCGTCCATTCCCAGGGGGCTCCCGCGCCCTGTATCAAGCTGATTCGAGCCTTCGACCCCACCTTGACTGTGGGGGAGCTGGGCGCCAACATCAAGGCGGGCAGGCCCGCGTTCTCCTTTGATTTGGAGTACTACGATGTGGTGGAGGACCTGAATGGCATCGACCGCAGAAAAATCTTTCGCCGGCTGTTGGAGGAGCTGGAGGCCCAGGGGGCCCGGCTGGAGATGACCTTGACCCGGATTTTGACCTCCGGCACATCCATTGAGCCTTTTACCCTGAAGGACTTTGATAATTATATGGATTTCAGCGAGGAAATACGCCGGCAGGTTGAGCTGGACTGTGACCGGGAGGCGGAAGAATGAACATTTTAGCCATTGAGTCCTCCTGCGACGACACCGCCGCTGCCGTGGTGCGGGACGGACGGACGGTGCTGTCCAGCTGTGTCTCCTCTCAAATCGAAATGCACACCATCTACGGCGGCGTGGTGCCCGAGATTGCCTCCCGCAAGCACATCGAGGCCATCTCCGCCCTGGCGGACCGGGCGGTCTCCGACGCCGGCCTGACCAAGGGGGAGCTGGACGCCATCGCCGTCACCTATGCCCCCGGTCTCATCGGAGCGGTGCTGGTGGGGGTCAACTTCGCCAAGGGGGCGGCTATGGCCCTGGACCTGCCCCTGATTCCCGTCCACCATGTCCGGGGCCACATCGCCGCCAACTATATAACCCACCGGTCGCTGGAGCCCCCCTTCGTCTGCCTGTGCGTCTCCGGGGGGACCACCGCCATTGTGGACGTGCAGTCCTACACCCGGATGTCCGTGCTGGGCGGGACCCGGGACGACGCCGCCGGGGAGTGCTTTGACAAGGTGGCCCGGGTTCTGGGCATCGGCTACCCCGGGGGCGGTCCCATGGACAAGCTGGCCCAGGGGGGAGACGACAGGCGGTATGAGCTCCCCGTGGCCCACGTGTCCGGAGCGGAGCTGGATATGTCCTTCTCCGGGCTGAAAACCGCCAGCCTCAACCTGATCCACAACAGCGAGCAGAAGGGGGAGGTGCTGGACCTGCCCGCCTTTGCCGCCAGCTTCGGCAGGGCGGTGAGCGACTCCCTGATTCCCCGGGTCATGCTGGCCGCCCGGGAGAAGGGCTATGGCAAAATCGCCGTGGCCGGGGGGGTGGCCGCCAACAGTCGCATTCGGGCCGATCTGCAAGCCGCCTGCGCCCGCAGCGGGGACCGGCTGTTCCTCCCAGAGCTGAAATACTGCGGGGACAACGCCGCCATGATCGGCTGTCAGGGCTTTTACGAGCTCCAGGCGGGCCACACCGCCGGCTGGGATTTGAACGCCTATGCCACTCGGGATATCTCGCTGGGATGATGTTCCGCTCCGAAGGGCCGGCTGTCCGATAGGAATTTGGCGTTATGTAGCCCCCGCGCGCTTTACTGTGAGAAAAATCCACCGCGTTTTGGCGGGACTTCTCCAGCGCCCTCCCGGGGCTCCAGGACTTTTTTCCACCGGTGTGGAGAAAGATGTGGAAAATGTTGAAAACTCTATGTGGAGTTTTATTACACCCCTCCGTTATGTAAAGCGCCCGTCCCCTCTTTTATCGGAAAAATTCCTGGAAAAAGTGAAAAAATACCCTTGACACTGGGGCGGGTGGGTGATATAATGCGCCTTGCACAATAAAGCAGGTACGGTTCCCCGTCCTCACCCCAGGCCAGAGCCGAAGGGTCAACATGGAGACATACCGCCGGAGTTCCGGCGTTGTTTTGCTGTGATGTGGGGGCCATACTGGCAGCCCACATTTCATTTTGTCTGGAGGTGCTTCCCATCGCTAACACAGGTCATCAAACCAATGAAGATATCCGGGACAAAGAGGTGCGCCTGATTTCTGAATCCGGTGAGCAGCTGGGCATCATGTCCTCCCAGGAGGCGCTGCGCCTGGCCGAGGAGCGGAGTCTGGATCTGGTCAAAATCTCCCCCAATGCCGTCCCCCCCGTGTGTAAGCTCATGGACTACGGCAAGTACCGGTTCGAGCAGACCAAGCGCGAGAAGGAAGCCCGCAAAAACCAGCGGGTGGTGGAGATCAAGGAGATCCGGATGTCTCCCAGCATTGATGTCAACGACTTCAATGTAAAGCTGCGCAACGCCCAGAAGTTTCTGTCCGAGGGCAACCGGTGCAAGGTCACCGTCCGTTTTCGCGGGCGCGAGATGGCCCACACCAACATCGGCCAGGATCTGCTGCTCAAGTTTGCAGAGGAGTGCGGCGAGGTCGCCGTGATGGACAAATCCCCCAAGCTGGAGGGACGCCACATGTCCATCTTCCTGTCCCCCAAGCCCATGAAGGACGCGAAAAAGTAAGTAAAGGAGTTCAAACAGTTATGGCGAAGAAAATCAAGATTAAAACGCACAGCGGCGCCAAAAAGCGCTTCTCCCTCACTAAGACCGGCAAGGTCAAGCGTGCCATGACCAAGAAGCGTCACCTGCTTAACGGCCACGGCAAAACCACCAAGCTGAAGCGGGCTCTGCGCGGCACCACTTACGCCGACAAGACCAACGAGGCCGCCATTAAGCGCATGATCCTGTATAAGTAAGACGAGGGAGGGAACGAGTTATGGCAAGAGTGAAAGGCGCGATGATGACGCGCAAGAGAAGAAATAAGATCCTGAAGATGGCCAAGGGCTATTGGGGCTCCAAATCCAAGCACTTTAAGATGGCCAATCAGGCCGTGATGAAGTCCGGCGTGTACGCTTATACCGGCCGCAAGCTGAAGAAGCGCGACTTCCGCCAGCTGTGGATCACCCGTATCAGCGCCGGCTGCAAGATGAACGGCATGAACTACTCCACCTTTATGAACGGCCTGAAGAAGTCCGGCATCATCATCAACCGCAAGATGCTGGCCGAGATGGCAGTCAACGACAAGGCCGCCTTCACCCAGCTCACCGACACCGCCAAAAAGGCCCTGGCCTGATTTTAAATTGGAAGCGCACCCCAGCGGGGGGCGCTTTTTCATTGTCTGCCCTTAATTTCTTGATAATTTTTCCGATACTTTACATGGAACGTTCCGCAATCTATTCCATATTGGGGGTTTTTCCATGATCAATATGCCAATTCGCCCGCTGTCCGCCGCGGTCGTTCGCACCGCCCCTACAGGCCAGACTGTAACCGCCAGGGCAGAAGCGGCGGCGCCGAAGACCGACGTGATCGATATGTCTAAGCCTCCTACGCCGGAACAGGCAGAACGTATGCGCAATGCCGGTATTCTGGGCTATGGCAGCGTTTCCGCCTCGAAGCAGGTGGCCACCGAAACCCGTGGGGACGGCTTTACTATGACCCATTTTATCTCGAACTACCAACATACCTTCTTCGATGTAGTCAATGAGGCCACCTACCAGAACATCTCCACCAGCGCCGGCGTTTTCACCTCCGGCGGCTCCTTTGCCTATGCCAGTTTCGCTTCGCAGCTTGTCCAAAACTGGAAGGACGGCAGCAGTCTGAAGGCCGAGTTGCAGCAGGCCGCGTACAGCTTCCGTATGAGCGGAATACCTTCCTGGTATATCCCAGCCCACAAGAACGAGGACGGGACCTTTTCTCTGGCCCAGTTCGGCCCCTGTCCCACGGCCACCGTCAGCGGATACCGCTCCTCCCTCACCATCACCCAGTCCGGCGGCGGACAAACCCAGGTCTCCCGGTATGAGACGTTGATCCGCCACGCAGTAACCACATCTCCTGACCAGGAGCACCCCGAGGGAGCGGTGGATTATAAAAATGAGAATTTCGACCGGATCATCACCGATGAACTGCTGGACCGCATCGACAAATGTGCACAGACGCTCTATCGCTTTGACACACAGGCCTGAGAACACAAGCCCTCCGGTGGGAGTGCGCTTTTTGGGAGCTTTTTATGGATTTACAACAGCTGTATCAGCACATCGGCCTCAAGCCCGACGCCGTCCAGGCCCTGGACCGGGCTGGCCGGGTAATCGACCGCGCACAGACCGCCCCCCTCCTGGACCGGCTGATGGCCCCGCAAACCGCCCAAGCCGCCTACCGCCAGCTCCGCGCCCTGCTGGGGGAGGACTCTGACGGCTTCAAGCTGCTGTACTGCTATCTGGAATGCGCCCGCCGGGCCTATGAGGGCTATCAAAAACGGGGGATCCCGGACTCCATCTATTTCGATACCATGGGGTGCTTTTCCCGCTTTCTTTGGGAGTGCCAGCGGGAGACGGGGACCCTCGCCTTCGACCGGGCCTGGTGGACCTACCGCCAGACCAGCATGACCCTGTTCCGGGTCGGGGCGCTGGAGTATGAGTTTTCCACCCATCAGGGAAAGCCGGCCCTGGCCCTTCACATCCCCTCTGATGCAGACCTGTCTCGGGAGGGGGTAGACGCCTCTCTGGCCCAGGCGGAGGTCTTCTTTAAGAACTGTTTCCCGGATGTTTCCTATGAGAAATACATCTGTGACTCCTGGCTGCTGTCCCCCGCCCTGGGACCGCTCCTGGGGCCGGACTCCCATATTCTCTCCTTTCAAAGCCGCTTCCAGATTTTGCGGGAGAGACCGGAGGACCGGGAGTTTATCCGGTGGCTGTTCCAGAGCCCCCAGGATACCGCCGCAGACCGCCTGCCCGCCGCCACCTCCCTGCAAAGGAGGGTGAAGGCCCTGCTCCTGGAGGGGGGAGCGGTGGGCTGCGCTTACGGGATTATGGAGCGGGTCCCCTGAGCCCCTCAGACCAATCCACTTTATCACAAGGAGAACATGACATGTCCTTATCGCCGATCCCCCGGGGGGTGTACCCCTCGGTGACCGATATCTCCCCCAAACTGCTGGCGGAAAAGGGGATCCGCCTGGTGCTTGCCGACCTGGACAACACGCTGGTCCCTTACAAGGTGACCCAGCCCCCCAGGGAGGTGGTGGCCTGGAAGGAGGCGCTGGAGGCCCAGGGCATCCGACTGTTTTTGCTGTCCAACAGCCGCAAACCGGGCCGGGCTCAGCACTTCGCAGAGCAGCTGGGCATCCCCTACCAAGGCCACTCCCGGAAACCCAGCAAGGCCGGCTACCTGCGGGCCATGGAGCGTATGGGCGTGACCCCGGAGCAGACCGTTATGGTGGGGGACCAGATTTTTACCGATACCCTGGGGGCCAACAACGCTGGAGTCACCCCCCTGCTGGTTCAGCCCATCCGCCTGGCGGGTAACCCGGGGCGGTATATCCGCTACGCTGTGGAGACCCCCTTCCGGCTGCTGGGCAGAGGGAGGGCCTTCCTGTGAGCGCGGAATTCGGCCCTGCGGGCAACTGCGACAGCTTTTCCAAGGTCCACAAGTCCTCGTTGGCCGCCCCCAAGTGGATTGCGGACTTCGGTCTGGACTGCTATGAGTACCAGTGCGGCAAGGGGGTCCACGTGGGGGAGGACACCGCCCGCAAGGTGGGCGAGAATGCCCAGGCGGCGGGGATCGTCCTGTCTCTTCACGCCCCTTACTTTATCAACCTGGCCAACCCGGACCCGGATTCCTTCAAAAAGACCATCGGCTATATCACCGGGGCCTGCCAGGCGGCTGGCTGGATGGGGGCCCGGCGGGTCGTCATTCACTCCGGGGCTCTCATGAAGCGCAGCCGTCGGGAGGCGTTGGATATTGCGAAAAAATCCCTGCGGGAGGTGGTCGCCGTCTGCGACGGGCGGGGTTTCCCCCAGACCCTGTGCCCTGAGACCATGGGAAAGATCAATCAGCTGGGCGACCTGGACGAGGTGCTGGAGCTGTGTACCCTGGATGAGCGGCTGGTCCCCTGCATCGACTTCGGCCACCTCTACGCCCGCTCCCTGGGGGCGGACGACGGCCAAGAGGCGTTCTCACGGATGCTGGACCGGATGGAGGAGGTCTTAGGAGCCGAGCGGGCCTCCGGTTTCCACAGTCACTTCTCCCATATTGAGTTTACCCCGGGGGGCGGGGAGAAGTGCCACCGCACCTTCGAGGACGACGGGGGCTACGGGCCCCACTGGGCGCCCCTGGCCGCTGAAATCGCCCGCCGGGGCTGGTCCCCTACGTTCATCTGCGAGTCCGCCGGGACCCAGGCGGAGGACGCACTGACCATGAAGAAAATTTATCAGGAGTGTCTGCCATGAATCATATTGAAAAGATCGCCGCCCAACTGCCGGAGTACGGCCTGGACGCTATGATGATAACCAGCGAGTCGGGGGAGCGGTATGCCCTGGGCTTCCACGGGGAGGGCCTGCTGCTGGTGACTCGGGACGGGGCTCAGTACTCCACCGATGGCCGGTACATCGAGGCCGCCCGGGAGCAGATCACCGGCCCGGAGATCTGCCTTACGACCCCGGAGAAGGGCCATATGAGCTTTGCCAAGGAGTATATAGAGGAGAAAAAACTGCACAACGTGGGCTTTGAGAGCGGGGCCATGACGGTGGACGGCCACAAGAGGTATGCCCAGGAGCTGCCCTGCATCCTGGTTCCCGCCCAGAAACTGCTGGACGGCCTGCGCGCCGCCAAGGACGAGGGGGAGCTTGCCCTCATGCGCCGGGCTCAGGCCATTACTGACGAGGCGTTCAAGGCCATTCTTAATTTCATTCGTCCCGGTATGACGGAGCGGGAGATTGCGGCGCGGCTGGTCTATGAGCTGCTCAGCCGGGGCGGAGAAAAGGTGTCCTTTGACCCCATCGTGGCCGCCGGCTCCAACGGCTCACGGCCCCACGCCGTCCCCGGTGACCGGATGGTGGAGGAGGGGATGTTCGTCACCATGGATTTCGGCTGCAAGGTGGAGGGCTACTGCTCCGATATGACCCGCACCGTGGCCATCGGCCAGCCCAGCCAGGAGATGGAGGACGTGTATGCCGCCGTCCTGGCCGCCCAGAAGGCGGGCATCAACGCCGCCAGAGCGTGGGTCACCGGCCAGGAAATTGACGCCGCCGCCCGCCGCGTCCTTCAGGAGACCGGCTTCGGCGCATATTTCACCCACAGCTTCGGCCATTCTCTGGGGGTTGATATCCACGAGGCCCCCGGCGCCAACTCGAAGGAGACCCGCCCCATGCCCGTGGGGGCCGTCATCTCTGCCGAACCCGGCGTCTATATCCCGGGCCGCTTCGGTGTGCGCATTGAGGACGTGCTGATCCTCCATGAAACCGGCTGCGAGAACATAACCCGCTCTCCGAAAGACCTGATCGTCCTCTAACCCCTTCTTCCTTTTTTCTTTGAAAAGAAAAAAGGAAGCGAAAAAAGAAACTTTTGCGCAAAACTCCGCTGCGCTCCGTTTTGCTTCCTGACCTTCTCCCGCCAGTCGTCCTAAAGTTGAATACGCTTAAGCTACAATACGAATGAAGAATATAAAGTATATGAATGGATTCATCATTGTATTATGGCCTCAACGCATGATGCAATGAAAAGCAAAGGCTGGCAGGTGAGCGCAGGGAAAAAACGGAGCGCAGCGGAGTTTTTTCCAGAAGTTTTTTCTTTTGCTTCTTTTCTTTTTTTTAAAAAAGAAAAGAAGAGAGAGGGGTGAGGTATGTTAGAACGGGAAAGGAGCTGCTGCTTTACGGGGCACAGGCCGGAGAAGCTGCCCTGGGGTGAGGAGGAGGACGATCCCCGGTGCGGGCGGCTGAAGGAGGCGCTGGCCCGGGCGGTGGAGGAGGCCTATCAGGCGGGGAGCCGGCACTTTATTGTTGGCATGGCCCGGGGCTGCGACCTCTACTTTGCGGAGGCGGTTCTGGAGCTGCGGGAGTGGCGGGAGGATGTGACCCTGGAGTGTGCCCGCCCCTGTGAGGAGCAGGCGGACCGGTGGCCCTCCCGGGAGCGGACGCGATATCAGGCGATTCTGGACCACTGTAATTTTGAGACGCTGGTTCAGCGTCGCTATGACCGGGCCTGCATGATGCGGCGCAACCGCTACATGGTGGACCACGCCGGGCGGCTGATTGCGGTCTACAACGGCGCACCCGGGGGCGGAACCCATCAGACGCTGGTCTATGCCAGAAGACGGAAGCTGGACATTCAAATTCTGAATCTGGAGGATTTTTCCCAATGAACACGCTTATGCACATCTGCTGCGCGCCCTGCGCCAACCGGCCCATTGCCGCACTGCGGGAGGAGGGGATTCCCGTTACCGGCTTCTGGTTCAACCCCAACATCCACCCCTACACCGAGTACCAGGCCAGAAAGCGGACGCTGGAGGAGTACGCCAAAGAGATTGGTATGAAGCTGGCGATTGGCGGCACCTACGACCTGCGGCCCTTTATTACTGCGGTGGCCGGGGACATTGACCGTCGGTGTATCTACTGCTACCGGACCCGGATGGAGCGTACGGCCCAATATGCGGCGGAAAATGGCTATGACAGCTTTACCACCTCGCTGCTCATCTCCCCCTACCAGAAGCACGAGGCCATTGCCGCCGCCGCCCGGGAGATGGGAGAACGGTACGGTGTGGCGTTCCTCTACCGGGATTTCCGCCCCCTCTTCCAGGAGGGACAGCAGTTTGCCCGGGAACACGGCTTCTATATGCAGAAGTACTGCGGCTGCATCTTCAGCGAGGAGGACCGATATATGGCCCAAAAGCGGAAAAAGAAGGCCGCCGCGCAATCCACGTAAACAGGCGGCTTGGAGCTGGAAACTGCCCTCACATACACACAGCCCCTCCGGCCGAAACCGGAGGGGCTGTGCGCAGAAAAAGAGAAGGAAGTACTAATGTTTTTTATATAAACCGTCTTGGCTCCATGAAATATGGAGTCCGAAAACGGGGATTTTTGGTCTGCCGCACCAGGACGCTGCCCATGGGGCGGCAGTGGAGCGCGTTACCTCGCGCAGAGAGGTCTGGAAGCTGCCAGGGTGTCCGGTATTTCGCGCGTGTTGCCGGACGATGAAACAGCGGCTGCCGTTTCGGGAGGAGTATCGGATCAGCTGTCTGAACTGTCCATAGGATACCACACTGCGCTGAAGTAATCTTCACCAGAATTGGAACTTTTTGTGAAGAATGTGTGAAGAGTGCCGGGACCCGGTCACATATCGTGGCCCTCCCGTTTCATGCGCATCTCCAGCTGGTCCGCCATGGGGTCCTGGGCGTTGGTGGGTGTGTCGGTGCGGTTCTGCCCGGCGATGGGCGCGGAGCCCCGCAGGTCCCGGCCCTGGCTGCGATTTTGTTTTTTCTTACTCATAGGAAAAACCCCCTTGTCTTGGATGGTCCTAGTATTCCACAACAAGGAGTTAAAAATCCGCTCTCAAATACAAAAAGTTGTTCCAGGACCTCTGTGGGTCCACACCGTAAGAACGCCGCAGCGTCCCCCTGCTTCCAAGGGAATGCTGCGGCATTTCGTTTTTAATGGAAAAGGAGCGCACATCTGCGGTCAAAGTACGCACTGCCCATTTTTAATACCATTTGGATTTTCGAGATAAAAAATCACTTAATGTAAAAAGTGTAGGTCAATTCCTTCTGCTTTCCGGGGTGGAGTGTAATACAGAAGGGCTTATCACTAAACTTCCCGCTCTCGTTGTCCCAGGCGGCACAGCCGTGCCAGGGTTCCAGGCACAGGTAGGGGGCACCCGATTTGGTCCAGAAGGCCACCATGGGGAACTCGTGGAAGTCCAGAATAGTCCCATGGCCGGTTCCCTTGTGGAGCAGCGTCACCTTGCCGGAACGCAGCATACTGAAAATGATGGTGTCCATCTCTGCGAAGACATTGTAGTCCAGGGCGATCTTCCCGCTCTCATTGACCATAGGCTTGCGGCCATCGTGGCGGATGACGCCCTGTTCATTGAGGAGGTGGCTGTCGGCACACTCGGACTCCTCAAAGAGCAGCTCATACTCCTCAAATCGCTCCCCGGCACGAAGGGGGCAGCGGATTGCGGTGTGGGCCCCGATGCAAAAGGGCATGGAGGCGGTTCCGGTATTGGTCACGGTGAAGGTGGTGGAAAAGCCCTCCTCCAGCAGCCGGTGGGTCACCTTCAGAGAGAAGGGGAAGGGATAGCGCTCCAGCGTCTCCTGGGTCTCCCGCAGCTCCAGCGTTACAAAGTCATCCCCCTGTTCCACAGGGCTGAACTCCATTCCCCGGGCAAAACCGTGGCGGCCCATCTCATAGCTCTGGCCGTTGATATCAACCCTTCCGTCCTTCAGCGACCCGACGATGGGGAACAAAATGGGATTTTGTCCCGTCCAGAAAGCCGGGTCCCCCTGCCAGATATATTCCAGGCCGTCCCCGTCTTGGAGGGAGACCAGCTCCCCGCCCTTCGTCTGAGCCACAGCCCGCAAATTTCCTTTTTTCAGTTCATAGGTCATGCTTGCGCCTCCTTGATTCTGCTCCACCCGTTGGACGGAAACAAGTTTAAAATGCTACCTTTAAAAACAGTGCTACACAGCACAAAATCACCGCACAGGGCACATAGAGATACCGCCCCAGGGAATACCACACCTGGCCCGAGGGCTTTTTCGCCCCCCGGTTGATCTCCTCCAGCAGCTCCTCCCGTCTCATCATCCAGAACCAGGAGACCGCGCCCAGAGTTGCTCCAATGGGGATGATATAGATGGAGACAATGTCCATCCAGGGACCCCACTTGAAAATGGGCTCCATATTCAGGCCGATCCCCAGACAGATGATACACAGCAGTCCCAGCATGGCCTTGCGGTTGAGTTTGGGGAAGCGGTGGAGCAGGGACTCGCCTACCGCCTCAAACATGTTTTGCAGGGAACTGACCCCGGCAAAGACCATGGCGGTGTACAGGATAATGGCGAACAGCCGCCCCAGAGGGATGTCCTGCAAAATGCGGGGCAGAGTCACGAACAGCAGAGAGGGGCCCGCCCCCACGTCCAGCCCATAGGCAAAGCAGGCAGGAATAATGACCAGAGCGGCCACCAGGGCGGCTATCGTGTCAAAGAGGGCGGTCTGCTTGGCCAGGGATACCACATCCTCATCCTTCCCCAGGTAAGCCCCATACACAATCATGCCGCTGCCGGTAATAGACAGGGAGAAGAAGGCCTGACCCATGGCCCAGATCCACACCATGGGGTCCAGCAGGTCCTCCCAGCGGGGCGTAAACATATACTTGTAACCCTCTGCAGCGCCGGGCAGAAAGGCGACCCGCACCGCCAGAATCAGGAAGATCAGGAAAAACAGGGGCATCATCACCTTGTTGGTCCGCTCGATGCTCCGGGCTCCCAGCAGCAGAGTCAGCAGCGTCCCCACCACCACAATGACGTGGAAGGGGACCACCGAGTAGTCCGCCAGAGAGAAGCTGTCAAACCAGACGGAGGTATCGGCAGTCATCAGCGACCCCACCGCCGAGGCGGCAAAGGCCTTGAGCACATAGGCGATAATGACCGCATAGCCAATGGCGATACACATGGAACCGGCCAGGGGCAGCCAGCCCAGGGTTGCGCCGGCGGATCCCAGTTCCTTTTTCCGGCTGGACCAGGCCATGCGGTAGGCCCCCAGCGTACCTGTATGGGCCCGGCGTCCGGCGGCGTACTCCGCAGACAGGCCCACCGTGCCGAACAGCATAATAAAGAACAGATAGGCCAGCAGGAAGGCCCCGCCGCCATAGCTGCCCATCTTGGAGGGGAAGCCCCACACATTGGCCATCCCCACCGCCGACCCCACCGCAGAGAGGACAAAGCCCCAGCCGCTGGTAAACTGGTGTTTCTTCTTTTCAGCTCCCATAGTAAACTCCTTTTTCTCTTTACAATTCCATCCTGCCGGCAAACATACCCACAGGAGTATACTACATTTTGCACAAAAAAGCAACGGTCAAATCCGGATTCCGTTAAACTTTTGCTGGCGGTACCCCATCCCTCCCCGGAACTATAAAAATAGTCAAATTGACGTACGATATTCCAGATTATTGGTGAAATCGTCTATTTTCATTTTGCTGTACAGAGGATACAATAGAAACAGCAGCAAAAGCACCGCGCAACATTATAATAAAGGAGCGTTTATTATGTCCATTCTTGTCTGCGGCGGCGCCGGTTATATCGGCAGCCATACCTGTGTGGAGCTTCTTCAGGCGGGCTACGAGATCGTAGTGGCCGACAACCTCTACAACTCCTGTGAGGAGGCGCTGGTCCGGGTTGAGAAGATCACCGGAAAGAAGGTCCCCTTCCTCAAGACGGAGCTGTGCAATGAGGCCGAGGTGGAGGCCCTGTTCGCCAAGCACCCCGACATTGACGCGGTGATCCACTTCGCCGGGCTGAAGGCCGTGGGCGAGAGCGTATCCAAGCCCCTGGAGTACTACTCCAACAACCTCATCAGCACCCTGTACCTGCTCCAGGCCATGCGCCGCCACGGAGTCAAGAACTTCGTCTTCTCCTCCTCCGCCACCGTCTACGGCGATCCCGCCACCGTTCCCATCCGGGAGGACTTCCCCACCGGCGGCACCACCAATCCCTACGGCACCACCAAGCTGTTCCAGGAAAAAATGCTCATGGACATCTGCGCCGCCGATCCGACCCTGAATGTTGCTCTGCTGCGCTACTTTAACCCCATCGGCGCCCACGAATCCGGCCTCATCGGCGAGGACCCCAACGGCATCCCCAACAACCTGGTGCCCTATATCGCCAAGGTGGCGGTGGGCCAGCTGGAGAAGGTCCACGTCTACGGAAACGACTACAACACCCCCGACGGCACCGGCGTGCGGGACTATATCCACGTGGTGGACCTGGCAAAGGGCCACGTGGCGGCGCTGAAGAAGCTGGACACCGGCTGCGGTCTGTTTGTGTGCAACCTGGGCACCGGCAAGGGCTACTCCGTGCTGGACGTGCTCCACGCCTATGAGAAGGCCTGCGGCCACCAGCTGCCCTATGTCATCGAGGCCCGCCGTCCCGGCGACATTGCCGCCTGCTACGCCGACCCCGCCAAGGCCCGGGAGGAGCTGGGCTGGGAGGCGCAGCTGGGCATCGAGGAGATGTGCGCCTCCTCCTGGAAGTGGCAGTCCATGAATCCCAACGGCTACAAGGGCTAAATCCCCCGGGAGACAGCTGATCTGAAACAGGGGCGGGCCGAATCGACCCGCCATACATACAACCCATATGATATTATTTTAAGGAGGACAACAGACTGTGAACAAGCCTGTTCTCGTTATCATGGCCGCTGGCATGGGCAGCCGGTACGGCGGTCTCAAGCAGCTGGACCCGGTGGGGAACCACGGCCAGCTTATCATCGACTACTCCATTTTTGACGCCCGCCGGGCGGGGTTTGAGACGGTGATCTTCGTCATCAAGCCCGAGATCGAGGCCGATTTCAAGTCTGCCATCGGCGACCGGGTGTCCCAGGTGATGGAAGTAAAGTACGCCTATCAGCTGAAGGAGGACCTGCCCCAGGGCTACTCAGTCCCCGCCGGCCGGAGCAAGCCCTGGGGCACCGCCCACGCAACCCTGGCCGCCCGGAAGCTCATCGACGGTCCCTTCGCGGTCATCAACGCCGACGACTACTACGGCCCGGAGGCCTTTCAAAAGATCTTTGACTACCTCTCCGCTAACCCGGACGGGGATGTGTATGAGTATGTGATGGTGGGCTATCTGCTGAAAAACACCGTCACCGAAAACGGCACCGTGGCCCGGGGGGTGTGCGAGGAGACTGGGGACCACTATCTCTCCCAGATCACCGAGCGCACCAAGATTGAGCAGGGGCCGCCCCTGCGCTTCACCGAGGACGACGGGCAGACCTGGACCCAGCTGCCCGAGGACACCATCGTCTCGCTGAACCTGTGGGGCTTCAACCGCAGCTTTCTGGATGAGGCCCTGGCCCGCTTCCCCGCCTTTTTGGACAGGGCCCTGGCGGAAAACCCCGAGAAGGGGGAGTACTTCCTGCCCACCGTGGTCAGCCAGCTCATCGGGGAGGGCAGGGCCCGGGTGAAGGTGCTGCGCAGTCATGACAAGTGGTACGGCGTCACCTATCGGGAGGATAAGCCCGCCGTGGTGGCCGCCATTGCCGAGAAGACCGCCTCGGGCCTCTACCCCGACCGGCTGTGGGAGGTGAAGTGATGGTCCAGGCAGAGCAGACCCTCCAGGAGGTATTGGAGGCCTTTGACTTCGGCGCGCCCGTGGTGGGGGCCATCCGGTACGGCCACGGCCACATCAACGACACCTTTGTGGTCCACACCCAGCCGGAAAATATGTGCTGCCGCCGGTTCATCCTCCAGCGAATGAGCGCCGCCGCCTTTAAGCGGCCCGACCAGCTGATGGAGAACATCATCGGCGTCACCGAGTACCTGGGCCGGCAGATTGAGGCTCGGGGGGGCGACCGCAGCCGGGAGGCCATGGAGGTCCTCCGCCCCAAAAACGGTCAGGACTACTACACCGACAGCCAGGGGGGCGCCTGGCGGCTGTACCACTTTGTGGAGCACACCATCTGCTATCAGTCGGCGGACACCCCGGAGCTCTTCGCCGCCTCCGGCCGGGCCTTTGGCCGGTTCCAGCAGCTTTTGAAGGACTACCCCGCCGGGACCCTGTATGAGACCATCCCCAATTTTCACAACACCGAGGACCGGCTGGCCAAGTTCAAGGCCGCCGTGGAGGCGGACCGGCTGGGCCGGGCGGCGGGCTGCCAAGCAGAGATCGACTTTGTCCTGGCCCGGGAGAAGGACTGTTCGGTGGCCCTGGACGCCATGCGGGCCGGGAAGCTGCCTCTGCGGGTCACCCACAATGATACCAAGCTGAATAACGTCCTCATGGACGAGGAGACTGGCGAGGGTAAGTGCATCATTGACCTGGACACCGTGATGCCCGGCCTGGTGCTCTACGACTTCGGCGACTCTATCCGCTTCGGGGCCAACCACTGCGCCGAGGACGAGACCGACCTGTCCAAGGTCAATCTGGACATAGACCTTTTCGCCGCCTACACCGCCGCTTTCCTGGAGGGGACCGGCGGCTCCCTCACCGGAGAGGAGATCGCCTATCTCCCCTGGGGGGCCAAGCTGATGACCCTGGAGTGCGGGATGCGCTTCCTTACAGACCATCTGGAAGGGGACGTCTACTTCCATATCGCCCGGGAGGGGCATAACCTGGACCGCTGCCGGACCCAGTTTAAGCTGGTTGCGGATATGGAGGCCCACTGGGCTGAATTGGAGGCCATCACGGGACAATATCAGAAATGAACATTCTCTTTGATGAAGAGCAGCTGCGCAAGCTGATTGCCAATTTGAAGATTCTCACCGGTCTTCCCGCCAACATCCTGGACCCGGAGGGCCGGGATATCAACCTGTTTCGCGGCCATCCCCCCTTCTGCCGGGCCGTCAATGACCTGCCCGAGGGACACGAGCGCTGTGTCGCCTGCGACCAGTGCAAGATCCGCCACTACACGGCGGAGCAGGGCTTTCAGTTCTACCGCTGTCATCTGGGTATCTGCGAGGCCATTATGCCCCTCTACGACAAGAAAAATCCCCTGGCCTACCTGGCGGTGGGGTGCTATCTGGACGACACCCCCGTGGAGGAGCAGTGGGAGCACACCCGGGCCCTGCTGGACTGGTGGCCCGACGGCCCCGACGCGCTGAGGGACGCCTTCTTCCAGTTCCGCCAGTACTCCCAGGTGGAGATCCACGCCTACACCGAGACTCTGGAGGCCCTGTCCGCCTATATCCAGCTGAAGGGGATGATCCGGGCCACGGAGCAGACCGACCTGCAAAAGCTGGCGCTGTACCTGGAGGAGCACTACATGGAAAAGCTCTCCCTGGCCTCCATCTCCAAGGAGATGCACATTGGACGCACCAAGCTGTGTATCCTGGCCAAGGAGCTGTCCGGCGGCCATACCCTGTCCTACCTGATTGCCCAGCGGCGCATTCAGGCTGCCCAGCGTCTGCTGGTGCAGACCAGTCTGCCCATCTCTGCCATTGCGGAGGAGGTGGGCATCAGCGATTACAACTATTTTTCCAAGGTCTTCCGCTCCATGACCGGCACCACACCCAGCGCCTTTCGCAAGCAGCATCTGGGCTGAACCCTCTTCCAGAGGTCAATTTACACCAAAAAAATCGTACGAACATTCACGGTTTGTACGATTTTTCTATAAATTGTACGTTTCACTCTATAGATTTACACAATGAACAAGTATAATTGCTTTTGAAAGGACGCATTTGTGGAATATCTCTATGCATCCGGTTCCCTAGGGTCAAAATCGACAAAAAGGAGAATGAAAATGAAGAAAGTTCTTGCAGCCTTACTTGCCACAGCTATGGCCCTTTCCCTGGTCGCCTGCGGCGGCGGAAACAACAGCAACGGCGGCGGTTCCTCTGCCGGCGGCGGCGCCGGTGCCTCCGATCCCGCGCCCTCCGGCGGCGGCGACAAGACCGCCATTAAGGTCATCGCTGCGGAGTATGGCCAGAACACCAAGCAGTGGTGGGCCGACTTCCAGACGGAGTTTAACGGCAGCCACGACAGCATCGACCTGACGGTGGAGGTTGTCTCCTGGAACGACATTTACACTGTGGTCAATACCCGCGTCTCCAATAACGACGCCCCCGACATTCTGAACATTGACGTGTTCGCCGACTACGTGGCCGACGACCTGCTCCTGCCCATCCAGGAGTGCGTCTCCCCCGAGACCTACGCCAAGATGTACCCCGCTTTCCTGGAGCAGTCCAACATCGACGGCACCATCTGGGCCATCCCCGACCTGGCCTCCGCCCGCGCTATGTACTATAACCAGGATATCCTGGACGCCGCCGGAGTGGCAGTGCCCACCACTTGGGATGAGCTGACCGAGGCCTGCAAGAAGATCAAGGAGTACGACTCCACCATCTATCCCTGGGGCATCGACATGACCACCGACGAGGGTCAGGCCGCTTTCGCTTACTATATCTGGAACAACGGCAGCGACTTTACCGACGCCGAGGGCAACTGGACCCTGAACGCTGACAAGAACGTGGAGGCCATTGAGTACGCCATCGGCCTGTACAATGCCGGCTACACCAACACCGACCCCGCCACCGAGACCCGCTACAACCTCCAGGACCTGTTCGGCGCCGGCAAGCTGGCCATGGTCATCGGCCCCAACTCCATCCCCACCTACATCGCTGACAACTACGCCAAGGCCAACACCCCCGAGGAGGAGCAGATCAACTACGCCTTCGCCGCCATCCCCTCCAACGGCGGCAACGCCTCCGTCTCCGCCGGCGTTATGGACCGTTTCATGGTCTTTGACAACGAGGACTCTGCCGAGAAGATCGAGGCCATCAAGGAGTTCTTTGACTTCTTCTATGAGGATACCCGCTACTCCAACTGGGTCCTGATGGAGGGCTTCCTGCCCGCTACCTCCGCCGGCGGCGAGATCGTGGCTGCGTCCGACCCCTCCATGGCTCCCTGGGTTGAGATCGTGGGCTCCTGCAAGTTCTATCCCACCGCTAAGGCCGAGTGGGCCGACGTGAAGCAGGGCGTGATCGACGTGGAGCAGCAGGCCCTTCTGGGCGGCAATGTCAAGGAGCTGCTGGACGCACTCCAGGCGAAGATTGCCGGCTAAGTTTCCCCAACTCTGCTCGTAAACGACCGCGGGGCCGGGCCACAACGGCCCGGCCCCCCGGCTCTTCCAGCCGTTTTCCAAGGACGGCAGCGCAATTCGCCTTTGGAAAACGGCCGGAAGGCGCTCAACGATTTAAGGAGGTGTCTCCGTGAGTACAAAAACCCCGGCAGCCCCCACGACAAAAAAGACCCAGCAAGAGCCCCGTCTGCCCAACCCCCAAAACAAAAAGCTGCTGCGCACCATCGAGCCTTATATCTGGATTGCTCCCAGCATTATCCTGATGGCTATTTTCATTGTGACCCCTATCTTCAAGGTGTTCCAGCTGTCCATGAACAGGGTGACCCGGGCAGGCAAGCTGAAGGGCTTCAACAATTTTGAAAACTTCACCTCGGTCATCAAGGACCCCGCTTTCTCCATTGTGCTGAAAAACACCATCCTCTGGACCATCGCCGTGGTGCTCATCTCAACCCTGCTGGGCTTCATCCTGGCCCTGATCCTCAACAACCAGTTCAAGGGACGCAAAGTGGCCCGGGCGATTGTGGTCTTCCCCTGGGCCACGACCCTGGTCATCCAGGCCAGCGCGTGGAACTTCATCATCAATAAGGACTACGGAACGCTGAACACCCTGCTGCGGACCCTGCACATCATCGGCAAGAACGCGTCCATCAACTTCACCCCCACTCCCACGGCCTATTTCGCCTGGGAAATCGCCTGCGGCATCTTTGTCACCATCCCCTTCGTCTGCTTCTGCGTGCTGTCAGGACTGCAGAGCATCGACGCATCTTACTACGAGGCCGCCACCGTGGACGGAGCGGGCTACTTCCAGAAACTGTTCAGCATCACCCTGCCTCTGGTGAAGTCCTCCCTGACGGTGTCCACCGTGCTGAACATTATCTACGTGTTCAACTCCTTCCCCATCATCTGGACCATGACCAAGGGTGACCCCGCCAACCGCACCGACACCCTGGTCACCTACCTCTATAAGCTGGCCTTCTATAACGGCAAGCAGGGCGAGGCGTCCGCCGTCTCAGTGATCGGCTTTATCATCCTGCTGATGTGCGCCAGTGTGTACATGATCTACACCCTGCGGAAAGGAGATGAGGAACTGTGAAAAAGCCCCTCTCCCTGAAAAAGGTGGTCCTGCGCCTGCTGCTCTACTTTGTGGTGCTGGACGTGTGCGTCATAACCCTGTATCCCTACTTCGCCATGCTGTGTACCGCCCTGAAAAATCGGGTTGAGATTTTCTCTGGCGATACCATTCTGCCCGTCACCGCTCTGTGGTCCAACTTCATTGACATCTGGAGCCGCGCCCCCATGGCAAAGTATATGCTCAACTCCCTGCTTATCGCCAGCGGCTCCACCATCATCGCCATGCTGTGTGGCATCCCCGCCGCCTATGCCCTGTCCCGCATGAAGTTCAAGGGGCAGACCGCCTTTTTGGGCTTTGTCATCGTCTCCCAGATGTTCGCCCCGGTGGTGCTGCTCATCGGTATCTACCAGGTGATGCAGGTCCTCCACCTGACGGACAGCCTCTGGGGCCTGATCTTCATCAACGCCGCCTTTAATCAGGCTTTCACCATCTGGCTGCTCCGGGGCACCTTTATGGGCATCTCGGCGGATATGGAGCAGGCCGCCACCATCGACGGCTGCAACCGCATCCAGTCCATGATTAAGGTGCTCCTGCCGGTGGCCGCCCCCGGCATCGTCACGACCCTGATTTTCATCTTCATCAACGCCTGGAACGAGTACACCGTGGCCCTGTGCCTCATCTCCACCGATACCCTCAAGCCCCTCACCGTGGGCATCAACACCTTTAACGGCTACAACATGATCGAGTGGCAGTATCTGTTCGCCGCCTCCATCTTCGCCATTATCCCGGTGGTCATCCTGTTTATGTGCATCGAGAAGAATCTGGTCAGCGGTCTGGCCTCCGGCGGTGTAAAGGGATAAATTTTCTTTCAAACAATACTTGAAAATACTGGCTGTTCATATTACAATAATAAAGGAGGAATGTATTATGATTATTTACCGTGAGAAGGACTATGACGCTATGAGCCGTCGGGCCGCCCAGGTCATTGCTGCCGAGGTGGTCCACAAGGCCAACTGTATCCTGGGCCTGGCCACCGGCTCCACTCCCGAAGGGGCTTACAAGTGCCTGGTGGACTGGTACAAGCAAGGTCTCCTCAGCTTTAAGGACGTGCGCAGCGTCAACCTGGACGAGTACAAGGGCTTGGCTCCCGACCACGACCAGAGCTATCGCTACTTTATGCAGTCCAACCTCTTTGACCACGTGGACATCTGCCCTGAAAACACCCGGGTCCCCGACGGCCTGGCCGCCGACTCCGACGCCGAGTGCGCCCAGTACGATGCCTACATCCGCTCTCTGGGCTATGTGGACCTCCAGCTGCTGGGCATCGGCCGCAACGGCCACATCGGCTTTAACGAGCCGGGGGACTGCTTCATCAAGGAGACCCACGTGGTGGACCTGGCCGAGAGCACCATCGACGCCAACGCCCGCTTCTTCGCAACCCGGGACGATGTGCCCAAGCAGGCTTTGAGTATGGGCATCGGTGCCATTATGGGGGCCAAAAAGGTGCTGCTGTGCGCCAGCGGTGAGGAGAAGGCAGACGCCGTTTACCGCTCCGTCTGCAGACCCATCACGCCCAACTGCCCCGGCTCTATTCTCCAGCTCCATCCCAACGTGGTGCTGGTGGCCGACGAGGCGGCGCTGAGCAAGCTGATTGCTGCGGGGGTCGCCCTATGAGAATTACCGGCGGACTGGTCTTTGACCTGGAACAGGGATTCACGCCCCGGGACCTCTGCACCAACGGTCCCCTGATTTCCCAGTCCAACGGCGACGGCCAACTGCTGGACGCCAGCGGCTGCTATGTCATCCCCGGACTGGTGGACGTCCACTTCCACGGCTGCGTGGGGGAGGATTTCAGCGACGCAACCCCTGACGGCCTGCAAAAAATTGCCGACTACGAGCTGTCCCAGGGCGTCACCTATATCTGTCCCGCAGGCATGACCCTGCCCGAGGACCAGCTTACCGCCATCTGCAAAAACACCGCCGCCCACCGGGCCAAGAACTCCGGCGGCGCGGAGGTGGTGGGTCTCCATCTGGAGGGTCCCTTCCTGTGTACTGCCAAGAAGGGGGCGCAGAACGCCGACTACCTCCACGACCCCGACATCCCCATGCTCCAGCGCCTCCAGCAGGCGGCAGAGGGCTGTGTCAAGCTGGTGACGGTGGCCCCCGAGCAGCCCGGAGCTATGGAGTTTATCAAGGCCGCTGTGGATATGGGCATTACCGTCTCGGTGGGCCACACTGTGGCGGACTACAACACCGCCAAGGCCGCCTTCGAGGCGGGGGCCAGCCACGCGACCCATCTGTACAACGGTATGCCTGGCCTGCATCACCGGGAGCCCAGCGTGATTGGTGCGGCCTGGGAAAATCCCGCCGTCCAGCCCGAGCTGATCTGCGATGGCATCCATATCCACGGCGGCGTGGTCCGGCTCACCTTTGGTCTCTTTGGAAAGGAGAGGATGATCCTCATTTCCGACTCCCTCCGGGCCACCGGTATGCCCGACGGGGAGTATCCCTTCGGCGGACAGATGATCGAGGTCCACGGCAACCGGGCCACCATCCTGGACCACCCGGAGACCTTGGCCGGCTCCGTCACCAGCCTGATGGGCTGCCTGCGCCAGGCGGTGGCCTTCGGGATCCCGCTGGCCGACGCGGTGCGGGCCTGTACCTACAATCCTGCCCAGTCCATCGGCATTGACAACCGGGCTGGTACGCTGGATGTGGGCAAGGAGGCCAGCCTGGTCCTGCTGGAACAGAAGGATCTGTCCATCCGGACAATCCTCTTCAAAGGTCAGACGGCGGAGGTCTGACATCCTCTCTGTTGGAACGGGCGGGTCCGCCCGCCTTTCCAAATATAATCCACGGGTCGGGACACTACTCCATCACTATAGTGCCCGGCACCAAACAAAAGGAGGAAAAAAACCGCCGCGGCTTGCGGTGCGGCAGTGTGGAGACCTGTCGTAAAGTTCCTGCGGGTTTCGCTCCCGCAGGACGAGATGGTGACGGCGGAGGCCGCTCCATCAAAGCCGAACGCAAATGGCAACACTGAATCTGAAGGGCATCACCAAAATCTACCCCCACAGCGGAGACCAGAAGAAAGCCAAGAAGAAGGGCGAGCCTGAGAAGAAGACCAATCTTCAGATCACGGACCAGGGTGTCATCGCGGTCCAGCAGTTCAACCTGGACATCGCCGACAAGGAGTTCATCGTGCTGGTCGGCCCCTCCGGCTGCGGCAAGTCCACCACTCTGCGGATGGTGGCCGGTCTGGAGGAGATCAGCGGCGGCGAGCTGTACATTGACGGCAAGTTGGTCAACGACGTGGAGCCCAAGAACCGGGACATCGCCATGGTGTTCCAGTCCTACGCGCTCTATCCCCATATGACCGTGTACGAGAACATGGCCTTCCCCCTCAAGCTGCGCAAGATGGACAAGGGCGAGATCGACCGCCGCGTGAAGGAAGCCGCCGAGATCCTGGACATCACCCAGTATCTGGACCGGAAGCCCAAGGCTCTGTCCGGCGGCCAGCGTCAGCGTGTGGCCATCGGTCGCGCCATCGTCCGCGAGCCCAAGGTGCTGTTGATGGATGAGCCTCTGTCCAACCTGGACGCCAAGCTGCGTAATCAGATGCGGGCCGAGATTATCAAGCTGCGTCAGAAGATCAACACCACCTTCATCTACGTCACCCATGACCAGACCGAGGCCATGACTCTGGGTGACCGGATCGTTATTATGAAGGACGGCTACATCCAGCAGATTGGCACTCCTCAGGAGGTCTTTGACCACCCCGCTAACATCTTTGTTGCGGGCTTCATCGGAATGCCGCAGATGAACTTCTTCAACGCCAAGCTGCTCAGCGAGGGCGGCAAGTACTTCGTCTCCGTGGGCGGCTGCAAGGTGGAGCTGTCCGCCGAGAAGCAGAAAAATCTGGCGGCCCACAAGGTGGCGGCTCAGGATATCACCCTGGGTGTGCGTCCCAGCCACATGGTGCTGGCCAAGCAGGCGGGGAACACCCTCACCGCCACTGTCGAGGTCTCCGAGATGATGGGCTCCGAGGTCCACTTCCACGCCAATGCCGACGGCAAGGACGTGGTGGTCATCGTGCCCACGATGGATGCCAACGGCGAGCACATCGACTCCTTCCACCGCGGTGATAAGCTCAACCTCACCTTCAGCGGCAACGTCTGCCACGTCTTCAACAAGGACGGCAAGAACCTGGAATTCTAATCCTCCCCAACACACGATTGCCCCCGCCTTTGATGGAAAGGCGGGGGCGGTCATTTTGTTTGCGGTGGGGATTCCTCCATCAATTCACGCCCATCTGGGTCCAGAGGGTGTTGTACAGATTCAGCGTCGCGGCGGGCAGGTTGAGGTAGGCCTCGCAGCGCTCCAGGATCTCGGGGGGCGTGACCATGATATCGTAGATCTCGGGCTCCAGCTCCTCGCCGTACAGTTCCTCGTAGTAGGCGGGGTACCGCTCCAGCGCCTCCCGGTTGGGGGAGGCATAGCCGATGTAGTCCATATTCATCAGATTAGACTCTGTGGAGGCGATAAAGTTCATCCACATATGGGCCTCCTTCTGGTGGGGGGCGTCCTTGAGCATACACATGGCGTCCACAAACCAGTTGGAGCCCTCCTCCGGGATGACAAAGGCCAGGTCCTCGTTGTTCTCCAGCATGGAGATATAGTCACCAGCGTAGTAGGTGGCAATGGCAGCGTTGCCCCCCTCCATCTTCTGCAATACCTCGTCCATAACCCGGCCCTGGAACACGCCCCGGCGGTTGGCGTCAGCCACCAGCTCATAGGCCTGGCGGATCTCCCCCTCGTCGGTGGTGTTGACCGAGTAGCCCAGATAGAGCAGTGCCTCCCCCAGGGCGTCCCGGGAGTTGTTGATCAGCAGCACATTGCCGGCGTACCGGTCGTCATAGAGGGCGCTCCAGCTGGTGATCTCCTCCTCCACCATGGCGGTGTTGTAGATGATGCCCAAAGTCCCCCAGGCGTAGGGCACGGTGTACTCGTTGGCGGGGTCGTAGGAGAGATGCTTGAACCGGTCGTCAATCAGGGAGAAATTGGGAATCTGACTGTAGTCCAGCTTGTCCAGCATGTCCTCCTGAATCAGGCGGCCAATCATATAGTCAGAGGGGACCACCACGTCGTAGTCCGCGCCGCCGCTTTTCAGCAGGGAGTACAGAGTCTCGTTGCTCTCGGCGGTCTGGTAGTTGACCCGAATGCCGGTGGTGTCCTCAAACTGGGTTATCAGGTCCTCGTCAATATACTCCCCCCAGGAGCACACATTGACCACCGGACGGGAGCCGGTCTCCTTGGCCAGCACCACCACAGTGAAAAGGAAGGCGCAGGCCAGCGCCGCCGCCGTCCCCCGGCGAACCCAGCGGAAGCGGGGCTCCGCAATCCTCTGTCCCAGCTTCTCCAGAGCGGTGGACCGGTGGGCCGCCCCTTTCCGGCTCCGGGCCTCCGCGCGGACTTCCTTCAGGTTGGACAGCACCAGCAGCACCAGCACCGACAGGAACAGCAAAGTGGAAACCGCGTTGATCTCCGGGGTGACCCGCTTCTTGGTCATGCCGTAGATGGTCATGGCCAGGGTGGAGCTGGCCGACCCGGCGGTAAAGTAGGAGATAATAAAGTCGTCAATGGACATGGTGAAGGCGATAAGGGCCCCGGACACGATCCCCGGCTTGATCTCCGGCAGCATCACCTTCCAGAAGGCCTGCATCCAGGTGCAGCCCAGGTCCTGGGCCGCGTCCATCAGGTTCCGGTCCATCTGGCGCAGCTTGGGGGCCACGTTGAGGATGACGTAGGGGATGTTGAAGGACACATGGGCCAGCAGCAGGGTCCCAAAGCCCAGTACCAGCCGTTCCGGCAGCTCCACCACGCTCTGAAGGTCGTTAAACCACCTAGCAAAGGTCCCCCAGCCCTGGAAGAAGGCCACGAAGAACAGGCACAGGCTGACGCCGGTGACAATGTCGGCGTTCATCATGGGGATGTTGTTCACAGTGAGCAGAGCCTCCCGCTTTTTCCGGCCCAGACTGTACAGACCGATGGCGGCAAAGGTGCCCGCCGCTGTGGCAATGGCGGTGGCCAGCAGGGAGACCAGCAGAGTAGTATAGACGCTCTCCATAATCAGCCGGTTCTGGAACAGCTTTCCATACCAGTGGAGGGAAAAGCCCTTCCACACGGCGCTGGAGTCCCCCGCGTTGAAGGAGAATACGATCAACAGAAGGATGGGGGCATAGAGGAACAGGAACATCAGTCCAATGAGCAGCCGGCTGCCCAGACGGTTTTGCTTTTTCATAGCATCACCGCCTGTTCCTCGCCCTCACCGAAGCGATTCATCACCACCATACACACTACCACAATGACCATCATCACCATGGAGATGGCCGCCCCCAGGTGGGGATTGTAGGCGCCGCCCAGGAACTGCTGTTCAATCAAGTCTCCCAGCATCAGCTGAGTCCCGCCGCCCAGCAGGCGGGAGATGGCAAAGGTGGACACGGAGGGGACGAACACCATGGTAACTCCGGACAGGACCCCGGGTAGGGACAGGGGCAGGATCACCTTCCGGAACACCCGCCGGCTGTCGGCGCCCAGGTCCCGGGCGGCCTCCAGCAGGGAGTGGTCCAGCTTGACGATGACCGAGTAGATGGGCAGGATCATAAAGGGCAGGTAGTTGTACACCATCCCCAGCACCACCGCCCCGGAGGTGCCGATGATGGGGATATAGTCGGTGGGCTTATAGAGCGCCGGGTCGGCGGCAAAGCGAACAGCAATCTGATTATACACATCCACCAGGCCGATATTCCGGAACAGCTGATTCAGCAGGCCGTTGTTCTCCAGGATGGACATCCAGGAGTAGGTGCGCAGAAGGAAGTTCATCCACATGGGGAGCATGATCAGCGCCATTGCAACCCGCTGGAAGCCCGGACCCTCGTGGGCCATCCAGTAGGACACCGGATAGCCGATGAGCAGACATACCAGCGTGGCAATCAGCGCCAGCCGGAAGGAGCGCGTAAAGACGGAGGCGTAGACCCCCATCTCAGCAAAATTTTCCAGTGTGCCCTCAAACTCCGACGTGGTGAAGGCGTACACAACCATAATGAGGATGGGGATGACCACCATCAGAGCCATCCACACCACATAGGGGACGGCGAACCCGGAAAGTCTACTCTTCATCTCCGCGCTCCTCCTCATCCGGCTCAAAGCTGGTGATCTCCTCGTACTCCTCGGAGTAGGAGGAGTAGTCGCCGAATATGCCGGAGTACTCGCTCTTCTTCATCACGTGGATACCGTCGGGGTCGATCTTGATGCCGATGCGGCTGCCCACCGGGGACAGGTCGGTGGTCTGGATCAGCCACTTGAAGCCATAGAAATCCACAATGATATCGTACTGCATCCCCTTGAAGGTGACGGAGGTCACTGTCCCCTTCAGCTGGCCCTGGTCCTCGGGGACAATGTCCACGTCCTCGGGGCGGATGACCACGTCCACCGGCTCGTCCCTGTCGAAGCCCCCGTCCAGGCAGTGAAATCTGCGGTTGAAGATCTCTACGACCCCGTCGCTGCGCATAATGCCGTCGATGATGTTGGACTCCCCGATGAAGTCGGCCACAAAGGCGTTTTGGGGCTCGTTGTAAATATCCTCCGGGCTGCCAATCTGCTGGATCTTGCCCGCGTCCATCACCACCACCGTGTCGGACATGGCCAGGGCCTCCTCCTGGTCGTGGGTCACATAGATGAAAGTGATCTCCATGGCCTTCTGGATGCGCTTGAGTTCATTCTGCATATCCTTGCGCAGCTTTAAGTCCAGCGCCCCCAGGGGCTCGTCCAGCAGCAGCACCTTGGGCCGGTTGACCAGCGCCCGGGCAATGGCGACCCGCTGCTGCTGACCGCCGGAGAGCTGGGTGATCCGCCGCTTGTCGAAACCCCGGAGGTTGACGATCTCCAGCATCTCGGTAACCCGCTGGTCGATCTCCTCCTCGGGGAGCTTGACCTTCTTCCCGCTGGCGTCCGCCTTGGGAATGCGCAGGCCAAAGGCGATGTTCTCATACACGTTCAGGTGCGGGAACAGGGCGTATTTCTGGAAGACCGTGTTGATGGTCCGCTTGTGGGGCGGGACAGCATTAATCCTCACCCCGTCGAACCATACATCTCCAGCGGTAGGCGTCTGAAAACCACCAATGATTCTGAGCGTGGTTGTCTTGCCGCACCCGCTGGGCCCGAGCAGTGTGAGGAATTCCTTATCCTTGATGCTTAAATTGATTTTGTCGAGTACGATATCCTCGTCGAACGCCATGGTGCAGTTGGCCAGGCGGATCAACTCCTTGGACATGTATCCTCCCCCATTTCTTTCTTTTTTACCTTTTCAGCTCCCTCGATTTATTCACCGGGCGGCTAGACCGTCCTGGGGGGACGGTGGTGTGGTGACCGGCTTTCACGGATAGCGAGATACACTATAGCGGGTTATGAGAGAAATGTCAATAATTTTCGTCAAAAATCTTGACGGTTTTCCCCTGAGGAACCAGCCCGCCCTGGAGGGCGGGCCGGGAATCTCACAGGGCGCGTCCCTTACAGCACCACAAAGCGTCCCTCCGGATAGGTCCCCTCCCAGGCGCAGGGCAGGCGTCCCTGCCGGTAGACCCCTAGGATGGAGGTGAAAAATCCCTCCTCCCCCATCAGACGCTCCACGCAGGCCCAGGCCAGGTCCCGCTTCACAAAGTCCATCCACTCCTGTTCCAGGCCGCTCTCCTCCTCCAGCGACATCCGCTGGACAAAGGTGCGCCAGCTCTGCCACAGCCGTTCACTCACCGCGTCGGAGACAGCTTCAAACACCTTGTCAATCTCGTCATCTCCCAACCGCGCCCGGGCCTGCTCCTCCAGGCGGCAGGTCTCCGGCTCCCACACCGCCAGCATCTCTCCGTTCCAGTTGTCCCAGGCCTGGAACAGGGAGGGCTCAACCCGGTACGCCTGGCTGGACTCTCCGCAGTGCTCCAGCCAGGGGATAGCCCTCAGCTCCTCCAGGAAGCGGTCCAACCGCCGCTCAGACCGGTCCTGCTGAATCAAAATTTTCAGCGCCTCAACCCCCACGGTGATGGCCGCCTGGGTGTCGTGGGACTCCTTCTGGTCCAGGCCGGCTTTCTCCCGCTCCTGGTTCCAGATGACGTGGAACACGGAGCCGCACCGGACCCGGCGGGCGGCGGCCACGGTGAAGAGGGCGGCGGACTCCATCTCAGAGGCCAGCACTCCCAGCCGCTTCCAGGCCTCCCACTTCTGCTCCAGCTCATAGCTCACCGGCATCCGGGCGGGGGAGTGCTGGCCGTAGAAGGAGTCCTTGCACTGGACGACCCCGGCGTGCCAGGGGTAGTCCAGCCCCTTACAGGCCTCCACCAGGGCGCAGGTCACCGTAAAATCGGGGACGGCGGGCCACTCGATGGGGGCGTACTCCCGGCTAGTCCCCTCCATGCGCACCGCTCCGGTGGCCACCACCAGGTCGCCGCTCTGAACCGGCAGGTCGATGCCGCCGCAGGTGCCCACCCGGACAAAGGTGTGGACCCCCAGGTTGACCAGCTCCTCCATGGCGATGGAGGCGGAGGGGCCGCCGATGCCGGTGGATACCACGCTCACCTTCTCCCCAAGCAGGGTACCGGTGTAGGTGACATACTCCCGGTTGGTCTGGACGTGGACCGGGCTGTCGAAGTGCTGGGCAATGGCTTCGCACCGCCCCGGGTCGCCGGGCAGAATGCAGTAGCCCCCCACCTCTCCAGCCGCGCACTGGATGTGGAATTGTCTCTCTCTGGCCTGTTCGTTCATCCGAATAGCCTCCCCCGTAATTTGATAGCCCTATTTTACCACAACCCAGCCCTCCGTTCAAGCGCCCAAACTTGCCTGGCGCAGAACTCGGGTCACAATTTGAATCAATTCCCGGGCGTAGTGGGGCAGGTCCGCGTCTTTGGGGTAGCAGGCGTAGAAATGACGGGGGTTTTCGTGGCCCCGGAGGGGATAAAAGACTCCCTGACGGCGGACCAGATCGTCGGCGTAGATGTTGGAGCACAGCATACAGCTCCCCGTCCCCAGCGCAACCCGGCGGGCCACCTCCAGCGAGTCGGTCTCCAACAGAATATTTGGCTCAAGGCCGCAGCGCCGGAACAGGTCATCCTGGACAATCCGAATGCTGTGGCCCTTCTTCAGGCAGACAAAGGTTTCCTCGCCGGCCATATCCAGGGAGATGGGGGTCCCGTTCGGGTACTTGGAGGCCAGTCCCGCGTGCTTCCCCGCCAAGATGCCAATCACCTCCTCCTCAATGAGCTCATAGGCCAGCCGGGGACTGGTGGACTCAATGGCGGCCAGCGCCAGATCCACCTTGCCCTGCACCACCAGCTCCTCCAGGTCGGCGCTGCCCCGCTCTATGAGCTCCAGAGTCACGTGGGGAAACTGGGCGGCAAACCAGGGCAGAGCCAGGGGGAGCACCTGCATCGCCCGCTGGACGCTGATGCCCAGGCGCAGGCGGCCGCTGTTTTCCTCCCGAATCTCCTGCATCTGGTTCTCCAGCCTCTCGTGGACGGCCAGAATCACCTCGGCGGCCTGGAGGTACTTCTCCCCGGCGTAGGTGAGGCAGAAGGGGGAGACGCTGCGGTCAAACAGCGCAAGCCCCAGCTCCCCCTCCACCTGCTTAAGCATCTGGCTGAGAGAGGGCTGGCTGACATAGAGCTTCTTGGCTGCCCCGGTGATGCTGCCCTCCTGAGCGATGGTGCGGATATAATGGGCCTGTTTCAGATTCACAGAAAATCCTCCCTCCGGTACGGCACAATCCACAAAAGCGATAGGGAAAACATTTTGTTAATCATAACATATAGATTATGATTGTCAACTATTTTCCCGGCTTATAATAAAAAACTTATTCTTAATTTGGAAAAAGCGTATTTGAAACCTAATGCCTGGAATGTTAAACTGGACCCATCAAAGGGACAATACACCGAACAATCAAGGAGGCGCAGGAAATGGAAATTTTGAAGCCGGCCATTGCGGGGACCCTGGAGTCCAGCGACGCCCAGGTGACGGTGGAGCCGGGAGAGAGGGGCATTGAGCTGACCCTCACCAGCAGTGTGATGAACCCCTATGGCCGCCAGATCAAGGCCACGGTGCTGGAGACCCTGGAGCGGCTGGAGGTCAAAAATGCCCGGGTTATTGTGGTAGACAAGGGGGCCCTGGACTGTACCCTGAAAGCCCGGGTGGAGTGCGCGGTGTTCCGCAGCTGCGGCCAGTCGGCGGCAAATATCCCCTGGGGAGGTGCGGTGCGATGATCCCTCGTCCCAAGCCGGAGCGGTTCCGCCTGCGCCGGACCATGATGTTTATGAACGCCCAGAAGCCCGGCCTTATCAAGGACGCCTACATCTATGGCTGCGACTCCATCATGCTGGACCTGGAGGACGCGGTGGCCGAGAATCAGAAGGACGCCGCCCGCTTCTCCCTGTACCACGCCCTGACCACCATCGACTACGGCGGTACCGAGGTCATTGTCCGCATCAACGGCCTGGACACCCCCCACTGGCGGGAGGACGTGCGAGTGTGCGTGGCCGGCGGGGCCGACGGCATTCGCATTGCCAAGTGCGAGAGCGCCCAGGACGTCCACACCGTGGAACAGGCGGTGGAGGAGGCTGAACAAGAGTTTGGCGCAGAGGTGGGCCGCACCCTTCTCATGGCTGCTCTGGAGAGTCCCAAGGGCATTTTGAACGCCTATGAGATCTGTTCCGCCTCCGAGCGGATGTTCGGGGTCGCCATCTCCGGCGGCGACTTCCGCAAGTGTATGCAGACAACCCCCCAGCATGACGGTATTGATATGCTCTTCGCCCGGGGCCAGATGCTGCTGGCGGCCCGAGCGGCGGGCATCCAGTGCTTCGACACGGTGTTCACCGACCTGGACGACCAGGAGGGCTTTGAGGCGGAGGTCCGGCAGAACAAGGCCATGGGCTTTGACGGCAAGAGCCTTATCAATCCCAAGCAGATCCGCTTTGTCCACGAGGTCTTTGCCCCCACTGAGAAGGAGGTCATCCAGGCGGAGAAGATCGTCCGGGCCATCAAGGAGAACGCGGAGCAGGGCCTGGGCGTGTTTACAGTGGACGGAAAAATGATTGACATCGCCTTCCTGCCCGGCGCGGAGCGGACCCTCCGGCTGGCCCGGGCCTGCGGCATGTATGAGGGGGATTTGGTATGAAGAACGCGGTTGGAAGAGAAATTCCCGACGCCCTGCTGGTCAACGGCAGGGAGGTCTACCAGGGCAAGAACTACATGGACGGCAAGTATCTCCAGAAGGCTGCCCCCCGCACCCGGCGGTACGAGACCCCCCGGGAGAGCAAGGTGGTGGACTCCATTGTCCAGGCTTTGAAGGACTGCGGGGCCAAAAGCGGCATGACCTTCTCCTTCCACCACCATCTCCGGGACGGGGACTATGTGGTGAACATGGTGATGCAGGCCGCCATTGAGGAGCTGGGCCTGGAGGAGCTGACCATTGCCGCCTCCAGCCTGGGCGCCGCCCACGATCCCATTGCCGGTTACATTGAGGCGGGCAAGGTGGTGGGCCTCCAGACCTCCGGCATTCGGGGGCGGATGGGTGAGGTGGTGTCCGCCGGAAAGCTGAAGACCCCTGCGATCATCCGCTCCCACGGGGGACGCCCCAGGGCCATTGAGGGGGGCGAGGTCCACATTGACATTGCCTTCATTGCCGCCCCCACCAGCGACTGCGCGGGCAACTGCCGGGGGATTGGCGGCAAGTCGGACTGCGGCTCCATGGGCTACGCCATGACCGACGCCAAATACGCCGACCACGTGGTGGTGGTCACCGACTGCCTGGTGGACTTTCCCAACCTCCCCGCCAGCGTGGAGGCCATCGACGTGGACGCAGTTGTAGTGGTGGACTCCATCGGCAATCCCCAAAAAATTGCCTCTGCCGCCGCCCGGATTTCCCAGAATCCCCGGGACCTGATGATGGCTGAAAACGTGGCCAAGGTGATTGCCTCAACCCCCTGGTTCAAGGACGGTTTTTCCTTCCAGACCGGCGTGGGCGGGCCCAGTCTGGCCGCCAACCTGTTTCTGGAGCAGTACATGGACCAGCGGAACATCAAAATGGGCTGGGCCATTGGCGGCATCTGCGGCCCTATGGTGGAGCTGTTGAAAAAGGGCAAGGTGGGCAAGGTTATCGACGTGCAGGACTTCGACTTGGACGCGGTGCAGTCCATCCACACAACCCCGGGCCACTGCGAGATGAGCGCCAGCCAGTACGCCAACCCCGCCAACAAGGGGGCCTTCGTCAACAAGCTGGACTTTGTGGTGCTGGCCGCCCTGGAGATCGACACCGGCTTCAACGTCAACGTCCTCACCGGCTCCGACGGCGTCCTGCGGGGGGCCCCCGGAGGTCACCCGGACGCGACGGCGGGGAGCAAGGTGTGCGTCATCGTGGCCCCCCTGGTCCGGGGGCGGATGGCCACCGTCTGCGAGCACGTGGTCACCGTCACCACCCCCGGCGACTGCGTGGACGTGCTGGTCACCGACTACGGCGTCGCCGTCAATCCCCTGCGCCCCGACCTGATGGAATGTCTGGACAAGGCCGGCATCCCCCATGTCCCCATTGAGGCGCTGAAGGAAAAGGCCTACTCCCTGGTGGGCCGCCCCGATAGTCTGAAGTGGGAGGACAAAGTGGTGGCTGTGCTGGAGGCCCGGGACGGCACCATCCTGGACGTGGTGCGGAAGATTAAGCCCTTCACGCTGGACTGAGCGAAACCGAACGGAAAGAGGTACGTATTATGACGGAAACTGTAGTAGGTATTCTGGGACTGCTGTGTATTGTCGCCATTGTGGTGACTCTGTTCCAGAGCAGGACCCTTCCCAGCATTGCCTTCATTGTGTTCCCCTTTATCCTGGCGATGGTCCTGGTTTTGGGCGGCTATATCCCCCTGGACGGTGTGGAGGCCATGATTAAGACCGGCTTCAGCTCCACCGCTCCCACCGCCGCTCTGTTTGTCTTCTCGGTGCTGTATTTCGGCATTATGACCGACGCCGGGATGGTTGACGTCATCATCGGCAGGCTGATGAAACTGGTGGGCAACAGTGTTATTGGGGTCACCGTGATGACCACCGTGATTGCTCTTATCGGACATCTGGACGGCGGCGGGGCCTCCACCTTCTGCATTGTGGTCCCCTCCATGCTGCCCGTCTACAAGAAGATGCACATGCGGCCCACAACCCTGCTGCGGGTCAGCGTGCTGGCCATGGGCGTGCTGAATCTGATGCCCTGGTCGGGCCCCACCGCCCGGGCGGCCACCGTGCTGGGCATTGAGGCCAGCGACCTGTGGAGTACCCTGCTGCCCATCCAGGCCTTTGGGATTGTGCTCTGCCTGGCCCACGCCGTTCTGGCCGGTGTCCAGGAGCAGCGGCGGGGGGCCGGTCTCAACGGCAGGCTGGCCCAACTGGAGGGGGACGTGGTCCTGGATGAGGCCGCCCGGGAGGCGCAGAACGACCTGGCCCGCCCCAAGCTGTTCCTGTTCAATATCCTGCTGACCCTCGGGGTGATTGCCCTGCTGGTCTGGGACAAATTCCCCAGCTACCTCCCCTTCATGCTGGGCGTGGCCGCCTCCATTCTAATCAACTACGGCCTGGACTCTAAAATGCACAAGAAAATCATCAACCTTCACGCCGGCCCCGCCCTGATGATGTGCTCCACTCTGATGGGGGCCGCGGTGCTTATGGGGGTTCTTACCACCAGCTTTGACGCCTCCGGCGCGGTCATCAGCGCCAAGACCATGGAGATTCCCCCGGACGCGACCCTCAGCGTGGTCCGCTGTCTGGCCAACATCATCCGGGATATTCTGCCCGGCGCCCTGGGCCAGCAGCTGCCGCTGGTCATCGGGATTCTGTCTGTGCCTCTGGCCCTGGCCTTCGACACCGACAGCTACTTCTATGGTATGCTCCCTGTGATGATCGCCATTGGTCAGGGCTTTGGCGTGGAGGCCCTGCCCATCGCCGTAGCTATGGTGGTCTGCCGCAACTGCGCCACCTTCATCAGCCCTATGGTCCCCGCAACCCTGCTGGGCACCGGTCTGGCCGACGTGGACATCAAGGACCACATCAAGCACAGCTTCCTCTATGTGTGGGGCTTCTCCATCCTGTGCATGTTGTTTGCCATCCTGCTGGGCATCATACCGCTGTAAGCCCCCCCTTTCCCCACTCCCCTGGCGTTTGCGAACCCGCGGCGTCAGGGGCTTTTTGAACCGCCGGGTTTGTGCTATACTGAAATTTGAGGTGATTTTCATGGGCGACACACTGACCGTCATCTCCCCCCGAGACGCAAGGGCCCAGAGGCAGGTGGACCGGCTCCTGGAGCAGGAGGGCATCCAGCGGGACGGCAATCTGGACTACACCTGCGGTATTTTTGATAGTGACTGGCGGCTGGCCGCCACCGGGAGCTGCTATGGAAATACCATCCGCTGTCTGGCGGTGGACCGGGAGCGTCAGGGGGCGGGGCTGCTGAATCAGATTGTGGGCCGCCTGATGGAGGTCCAGGCGGAACGGGGGAACACCCACCTGTTTCTCTGCACCAAGCCCCAGAGCGCTAAATTTTTCGGGGACCTGGGTTTTTATCAGATCGTCCGCCTGGACAACCTGGTCTTTATGGAGAACCGCTGCCAGGGCTTTGCCAGGTACTGCGCTGCCCTGGAGAAGAACCGCCGGAAGGGGACCTCCGCCGCCATTGTGATGAACGCCAATCCTTTCACTCTGGGCCACCTCCATCTGGTGGAGCGGGCGGCAGCGGAGAGCGACGTCGTCCACCTCTTTGTCCTCAGCGAGGAGGCGGGGCCCATTCCCTTTGCGGTGCGGAAGAGACGGGTTCAAGAGGGGACGGCCCACCTGTCCAACGTGATCTGCCACGACTCCGGGCCCTACATGGTCAGCGCCGCCACCTTTCCCAGCTACTTTTTAAAGGATGAGGATACCGTGGTCCGGACCCATGCCGCCCTGGACTTGGCAGTCTTCAGGAAAATTGCCCCCTGCCTGAATATAACCCGCCGCTACGTGGGGGAGGAGCGGGCCAGCCGTGTTACCGCTCTGTACAACCAGGAGATGATCCGCCGCCTGCCGGAGCTGGGGCTTGAGTGCCGGGTGGTCCCCCGGCTGGAGAAGAACGGCAAACCAGTGAGCGCCAGCGCAGTGCGGCAGCTAATCCACGACGAGCAGCTGGAGGACATCCGGCCTCTGGTGCCGGATTGTACCTGGAACTACTTTCACGCCCCGGAGGCCAGGGCGGTGATTGACGCCATTCAGCGCGCACAGAATGTGATTCACCAATGAGGAGGGGCGGCATGGAACAGGAAGTGACCTTGATGGAGATGCTGGAGGCCCGGGAGCGCCGGGTCCTCCGGCAGGAGCAGATGCGGGAGAAATGGGGGACGCCGCTGATCTCCTTTACCATGAACATCCCCGGGCCGGTGAAACAGTCCCCCCTGATTGCCCGGGCCTACCACGCAGGGGTCCAGCAGCTGCGCGCCGCCCTCCAGGCCGCCCGGATTCCGCTGTGGGAGACCGTCCAGTGGAGCGAGAACACCGGCATGGAGTCCATCTGGGCCACCGGCGGCGGCGCCCGGGAGCTGAAAGCGCTGTGTACTTCCATTGAGGACGGTTCCCCTCTGGGGCGGCTGTTTGATATGGACGTGCTGGACGCAGGCGGGCGGAAGCTGGGCCGGGAGGAGGTGGGGGGCGGGCCCCGGAACTGTATTGTGTGCGGCGCGGCAGGGAAGGGCTGCGCCTCCCGCAGGGTCCACAGGGTGGAGCAGCTCCAGGGGGCTGCCCGCCGCATTATGGAGGAGCACTTTCGTATTGCTGACCGGGAGCAGGCCGCCGCCCTGGTGACCCGAGCCCTGCTGGACGAGGTGTGTGTAACTCCCAAGCCCGGTCTGGTAGATCGGGCCAACAACGGCAGTCACCGGGATATGGACATCTTCACCTTCACCGCCGCCGCCGCCGCCCTGGCCCCCTACTGGAGCCGGTGCGTCCAAAGGGGCCAGGAGAGCGCCCGGCAGAGACCGGAGGAGACCTTCCGGTTGCTGCGGGAGGCGGGCCGCCAGGCGGAGCGCACCATGTTCACTGCCACAGAGGGGGTCAATACCCACAAGGGAGCCATCTTTACCCTGGGGACCATCTGCGGCGCGGTGGGCCGGCTGTGGAGGGCGGAACAGCCCTGCCGGGAGCCGGAGGCCATTTTAGAGGAGTGTGCCCGCATGGTCTCCTCCGCCGTGACGGCCGACATGGCCGAATTGGAGGGGAGGACGGCCCGCACCGCCGGGGAACGGCTCTACCTGGAGCGGGGGCTGTCCGGGATTCGGGGGGAGGCGGCCCAGGGCTTTCCCGGCGTCTCCCGGATTGCCCTCCCCGCCCTGCGGCAGGCGCTGGCGGCGGGCCGGAGCCGAAACGATGCCGGGGCTATCGCCCTGCTCCACCTGATTGCCCAGGTGGCCGATACCAATATGGCCGCCCGGGGCGGGGCGGAGGGTGCCAAAAAGGGGGCGGAGAACTGTGCCCGGCTGCTGGAGGGCTGCCCCATGCCTGAGATGGAGGAGATCGCTGCGCTGGACAGAGAATTTATCCGCAGAAACCTCTCGCCCGGCGGCTGTGCCGATTTGCTGTCGGCGGCCCTATTCCTGTTGGATTGGTCCGCCCTCCTGCCTTAGGGGATCAGTATGCGGAAGATATCAATGGGGGCTGTAAAAAAGCGTCTCTATGAAAGCAAAGGCCCCTCGAATCAGAGGAGGCCTTTGCTTTCTGCAAAAAGGAACGGAAAACGGGCGCAAAAAGGGAACTGGTGTGGAAAACCGCCGAACTGTGGATACCATATCAAAAAAATCAGGCGGCAAGAGGTCTGCGCAGGGAGTTCAGATGGAATTTGTGGAGATTAAAGCCGCAGGAAACCAGCACTGTCTTTTTTGCAGAGTTTTTTACAGCCCCTCTTCCTTCTTTACAGCACGTTGACCGCCGCCGGCTGTTCCATCTCCGCCAACAGCTCCAGCTGGGCGATGAGGTCGGCGTTGGCGGCGTTGTACTGGTCGGGCTCCTGAAGGCGCACATATTCCAGCACCGCGCGGAAGGAGCGCAGAATCTGGTCGGTGTCGCTGTGGCGCATGGTGGTGTGGAAATAGAAGTGGTCCCTCTGCCAGTCCAGGTAGGCCTGCCTGGTCAGGGACTCCGCCTGGGTCCAGTTCCCCTGCTCCGCCTGGATCTGGGCCTGACGCAGCTGCTCCCCCATGGCGCCGGTGAGCTTCCCGGCATACCAGCCGTTGGCCAGGCTGGCGCACAGCAGCAGAACCAGCAGCCCCGCCGCGATCCAAAGTCGTCTCATTGGCATCTCCTCCCATGTCACTGTGCAGGGGCGCGCCCCTACGTCTCCTTTTGGGCCAGGTATACCCCGTCCGCCTCGTCCACCAGCAGCAGAAATACCTTGGACAGCTCCCGGCACCCCTTCTGCTTCAGCTGCTGCTCCAGCCAGGGGCGGTCGTGTCCCAGCGCTTTCAGGTTATGCTCCAGCAGCCGCCCGTCGCTGACCACGACACGGGGCAGGCCCCCCTCCTCCACCGACACCTTCAGGTCCCGGGCCGTAGGGGGCTTCTGGTTGGCGTAGGGCAGCACCGACAGCTGGCCGTTGGTCTCCAGAATGGCGTAACGCACCTGGCTCAGGTCGGTATAGCCCTTGCCCCGCAGCTCCTCCAGCAGCTCGTCCACCGTCAGCCGGTTCTTGGCCATCTCCCGCTGGTCCAGCGTCCCGTTGGCAATAATTATGCTGGGCCTGCCGCACATGATGGTCCGAAACCGGACGCTCTTCATAGTGAGCACCGACAGAATCATGGTCAGGGACAGCAGGGTTATGATCGGCACCACTCCGGTGAGCAGAGGAATGCCATAGTCCTGCATAGGCACTGAGGCCAGGTCGGCAATAATCAGGGACAGCACCAGCTCAGAGGGTTCCAGCTCCCCCACCTGCCGCTTGCCCATCAGCCGCACACCGGCGGTAATTAAAATGTATAGGATGATGGTGCGCACAAAACCAGTAAACATAGGCAACCCCCAGACGTGATTTTCGGTCTGCCATACAGTCTTTCCCGCTCCGGGAAAATTATGCGGACGGCGGCGAGCGAATTGTCCAAAGGCGGGGCCGGATATTTATTCACAAAAGGGAAAACGCCACTTGCATTGGCGGGCGGATTCCGATATAATATTTAAAATTATACACATTTAAGAATCCAGCAGAAAGCGAGTGAGATAACCATGAAAGCGGCCTTGATTTTAGCCAACGGCAGTGTCTTCACCGGCGAGAGCATCGGCTCTGCCGAGACGAGGGTGTGTGAGATGGTCTTCAACACCTCTATGACCGGCTACCAGGAGATCCTCACCGATCCCTCCTATGCCGGGCAGGGTGTGGTCATGTCCTACCCCCTCATCGGCAACTACGGCGTCAACAGCGAGGACAACGAGTCCAGCCGCCCCTGGGTGGAGGCCCTTGTGGTCCGCCGCCTGTCCCCTCGGGGGAGCAACTTCCGCTGTGAGGGCGACCTGGGCAGCTACCTGAAAGAACACAATATCACCGGCATCCAGGGTGTGGACACCCGGGCGCTGACCAAAATACTCCGCAGTCAGGGGAGCATGAACGGAATGCTCACCTGCGCGGAGCATTTTCAGCTTGACCGGGTTCTGGAGCAGCTCAACGCCTACCGGGTCACGGACACGGTGGCCATGGTGACCCGGAAGGAGCCGGAGGTCTTCCCCGCCCACGGGGAGGAGCGCTATCATGTGGCTATGATGGACTACGGGGTGAAGCAGAACATGATCGAGTGTCTGCGCCGCCGGGGGTGCCGGGTGACCGCCCTGCCCGCCTCCACCTCCGCTGACCAGGTGCTCTCCGGGGGCTACGACGGTGTGATGCTGTCCAACGGCCCCGGCGACCCAGCGGAGAACGTCCAAATCATCCAGGAGCTGAAGACCCTCTACGCCAGCGATATCCCCATTTTCGGTGTCTGCCTGGGTCACCAGCTGCTGGCCCTGGCCACCGGGGCCCAGACCGGGCGGCTGGCCTACGGGCACCGGGGGGGCAACCACCCCGTCCGGGACCTGGAGAAGGGCCGGGTCTTCATCACCAGCCAGAACCACGGCTATATGGTCCTTTCCGACTCGGTGGACCCCGGGGTGGCCCAGGTGAGCCACATCAATGTCAACGACGGCACCTGCGAGGGCCTGCGGTACCAGCGGCCCCACTGCTTCACAACCCAGTTCCACCCCGAGGCCAACGCCGGCCCCAAGGACACAGAATATCTCTTCAACCGCTTTATTGACCATATGGCCGCCAAAAAGGGAGGTGCGCAGTAATGCCCAAGTATACTGACGTGAAAAAGGTGCTGGTGCTGGGCTCCGGCCCAATTGTCATCGGACAGGCCGCTGAATTTGACTACGCCGGGACCCAGGCCTGCCGCGCCCTCAAGGAGGAGGGGCTGGAGGTGGTGCTGGTCAACTCCAACCCCGCCACCATTATGACCGACAAGGACATTGCCGACCACGTGTATATTGAGCCGCTGAACATCCCCTCGGTGACCCAGGTCATTCAGATGGAACGTCCCGACTCCATCCTGCCCACCCTGGGGGGACAGACCGGCCTGAACCTGGCTATGGCCCTCCACGAGAACGGGACCCTGGAGCGGTACGGCGTCCGCCTGTTGGGCACCTCCCCCGACTCCATCCGCAAGGCGGAGGACCGGCAGGGCTTCAAGGACTGCATGGAGTCCATCCACCAGCCCTGCGTCACCTCCCTGGTGGTGGAGAGCGTGGAGGGGGCGGTGGAATTTGCCGAGAGCATCGGCTATCCCGTCATCGTCCGCCCCGCCTACACCCTGGGGGGCACCGGCGGCGGCATCGCCTATGACCGGGCCTCCCTGGAGGAGATCTCCCTCCGGGGCATCAACCTGAGCCGGGTCGGCCAGGTGCTTATTGAGCGGTGCATTGCCGGCTGGAAGGAGATCGAGTTTGAGGTCATGCGGGACGGGGCGGGCAATGTGATTACCATCTGCTCCATGGAGAACATCGACCCTGTGGGCGTCCACACCGGCGACTCCATTGTGGTGGCCCCTGCCCAGACCCTGGCCAACAAGGAGTACCAGATGCTCCGCTCCGCCGCCCTGGAGATCATCTCCGCCCTGGAGATCGAGGGCGGGTGCAACGTACAGTTCGCTCTCAATCCCGACTCCTTCGAGTACGCCGTTATTGAGGTCAACCCCCGGGTGTCCCGCTCCTCTGCCCTAGCCTCCAAGGCCACCGGCTACCCCATTGCCAAGGTGGCCGCCAAGGTGGCCCTGGGCTACACCCTGGACGAGATCCCCAACGCCGTCACCGGAAAGACTACCGCCTGTTTTGAACCGACCATTGATTACTGTGTGTTGAAGATCCCCCGCCTGCCCTTTGACAAGTTCACCACCGCCAGCCGTACGCTGGGGACCCAGATGAAAGCTACCGGCGAGGTCATGGCCATTGCCAACTCCTTCGAGGGGGCGGTGATGAAGGCCATCCGCTCCCTGGAGCTGAACGTGCGGGCTCTGAAGCTGGACAAGCTGGAGGGGCTGTACACCGACGAGATCGAGGAGCTGTTGGTCAACGTCACCGACGAGCGGCTGTTTGTGGTGGCCGAGGCCCTGCGCCGGGGCTTCTCCCCGAAAATGATAAACGACATTACCAAGATGGATATCTGGTTTCTGGACGGCTTCAAGCGCATCATCGACATGGAGGAGGCCCTGAAGCGGTGCAAGGGGGAGCCCGACGCCGACACGTTGAAGCAGGCCAAGGAGATGTGCTTTGCCGACAGCTACATCGGCGCCCTGTGCGGCATGGAGCAGGCCCAGGTGAAGGCCCTGCGGGAGCGGTACGGCATTGTCCCTGCCTTCAAGATGGTAGACACCTGTGCCGCTGAGTTTGACGCGGAAACCCCCTACTACTACTCCACCTACGACGGGGAGAACGAGGCCCGGGACGACGGTTCTGGGCGGAAGAAGGTGCTGGTGCTGGGCTCCGGCCCCATCCGCATCGGCCAGGGAATCGAGTTTGATTACTGTTCGGTCCATTCGGTTTGGGCGCTGAAAAAGCTGGGCTGCGAGACCATTATTGTCAACAACAACCCGGAGACCGTCTCCACCGACTTCGACGTGGCCGACAAGCTGTACTTCGAGCCTTTGACGGCGGAGGACGTGCAGAACATTGTGGAGCAGGAGAAGCCCTGGGGGGCGGTGGTCCAGTTCGGCGGTCAGACGGCCATCAAGCTGGCGAAGGCCCTCACCGACATGGGGGTCCGCATTCTGGGCACCTCCTCCGACGGAGTGGACGCCGCCGAGGACCGGGAGCGGTTCGACGAGATTTTGTCCAAATGCAGTATCCCCCGGGCCAAGGGCAAGACGGTGTACACCACTCAGGAGGCCTTGTCCGCCGCCAAGGAGCTGGGCTACCCCGTACTGGTGCGGCCCTCCTATGTGCTGGGGGGCCAGGGCATGGAGATCGCCTACTCCGACCGAAACATTGAGGAATTTATGAAGATCATCAACATGACCGTCCAGGAGCACCCAATTCTGGTGGACAAGTACCTGATGGGCCGGGAGCTGGAGGTGGACGGCGTGTTTGACGGGGAGGACGTTCTGATCCCCGGCATTATGGAGCACGTGGAGCGGGCCGGGGTCCACTCCGGGGACTCCATCGCCGTCTACCCGCCCCTCCATCTGGAGGACAAGCACAGGGAGCTCATCCTCCAGCACACCAAGAATATGGCCAGGCATCTGGGGGTCATCGGCCTGATTAACGCCCAGTATATCCTCTATGACGACGATATCTACGTCATCGAGGTCAACCCCCGGTCCTCCCGCACCATCCCCTATATCTCCAAGGTCACCGGCGTGCCCATCATCGACCTGGCAACCCGGGTCATGCTGGGGGAAAAGCTGAAGGACCTGGGCTACGGCACCGGCATCTACAAGGAGGCGGAGTACTTCGCCGTCAAGGCCCCAGTGTTCTCCTTCGAAAAGCTTACCGACGTGGACACCGGCCTGGGCCCCGAGATGAAGTCCACCGGCGAGGTGCTGGGGCTGGCCGAGACCTACCCCCAGGCCTTGCTGAAGGCATTCAAGGGGGCTGGAATGCGGGTCCCCAAGCGGGGCGGCCGCATCATCATCACCGTGAAGGACGAGGACAAGGGGGAGATCCGCTCCATTGCCCGGGGCTTCGAGGAGATGGGGATCGAGCTGTACGCCACCTCCGGCACCTGCCGGGTCCTTCAGGAGGCGGGCATCGAGTGTAAGGTGGTCAATCGGGTATCCCAGGCCCACCCCAACATCCTGGACATGATCTCCTCCGGCACAGTGGATCTGATTATCAACACCCCGACCCGGGGCCGCAAGCACGACAGCGACGGCTTCCGCATCCGGCGCTCCGCCGTGGAGCACGGGGTGGGCTCTGTCACCTCGGTGGACACCGCCCGGGCGCTGCTCACCGTCCGCCAGCAGGGCTGCGCCGAGGACCTGACCCCTATTGATATCACAAAAATTTGAGGTATACACCTCCATAGGCGAAACCCCCTGACAGATTTCTCTGTCAGGGGGTTCTCTTATTCCTCCAAGCGCCCCCTGGAGACCCTCTCGATGGTCTCCAGCAGCTGAGGCACGTTCAGCGGTTTGGGCAGATGGGCGTCCATTCCGCTCTCCATGGATTTTCTCACGTCGCTTTCAAAGGAGTTGGCGGACACAGCAATAATGGGAATGCTGGCCAGCGCAGGGTCAGGCAGACGCCTGATTGCCGCCGTAGCCTTCCACCCGTCCATCACCGGCATCTGAATGTCCATCAGAATCAGGTCGTAGTCCCCCGGCGACGAGGCGCTGAGCTTCTCCACAGCCTCTCTCCCATCTGCTGCGGGGGTCACGAAGAAGCCAAGGCTCTTTAAAATCTCCGTCTCGATCTCCATATTGATCTCGTTATCCTCTACCAGCAGGATACTTTTTCCACCCATCTTCGCCTTCCTCTGCTGTTGGTGGCTTGCGCTCTGAGGGTTTGCCCGCATTCGGAGCTTGAGGACGAAGCTGCTGCCCTCCCCCGGCACGCTGGCCGCCTTGATTTGGCCGTCCAGCAGGTTCGCCAGCTTCTTGGCAATGGTCAGACCCAGCCCCATCCCGTGGACACCGCTGAAGGTAGTATTTCGCTCCCGGGCAAAGGACTCAAAGATGTGGGGCAGGAACTCCGGGCTGATGCCCACGCCGCTGTCCTCCACCTTCAGCTGGTAGAGGGCACAGCCGTTGGGCATGATCTCCCCCTCCTGGGCGGAGATGTTCACCTGACCTCCGGGCTTTGTGTAATGGATGGCGTTGTCCACCAGATACAGCATAATCTGCCGCAGCTTATCCCGGTCGCTCCACACCTCCAGGTGCTTGATCCCGGAGCAGTCCAGCGACAGGGCAATATTCCGCGCCTCTGCCAGGGGATACAGTCTGTTGTAGACCGATTCCAGCACCTCGCCCACATTGCACCAATCCTCCGCCAGGCACAGGCCGCCTGACTCCGTCTGGGCCAGCTCCAGCACCTTGTTAATCAACTCCAGCAGCCGCTGGCTGGCGTCCTTGATCTGGTCCAAATAGCTCTCCACCGCCTCGTCCAGGGTCTGGCTGCCTCTGGCCAGGGTGAGGCAGCCGAAGATGGCGTTGAGCGGGGTTCGCATATCGTGGGACATATTGGCTAAAAATGCGTTTTTGGCGTCAATGGCCAGATTGGCCTCCTTCAGGGCCTGGGCCAGCATCTGCCTCTGCTCCATCTCCCGCTGGAGCTCCTCGTCCATGCGCCAGCAGCCCATCACCAGCTGGTTTACCACGCCCTGGCGGCCCACATCCACAATGCGCAGCTGGAGATACTGGACCTCTCCGCCGTTCAGGCCCCGGTAATTGACACAGCAGGTTTTGCTGTCCGCCAGCCGTGCCCGAATGTTGGCGGGGATCATGGCGTTGGCAAACATCTCCCGGTCCTCCGGATAGACACAGACGTCCGCATATCCCGCCATTGCCCAGGAGAAGCTGCGCATGATCAGCTGGCCTTCAAAAATTGGGTCGCCGCGCATGCTCAGGCGGTATGGCAGGATCTGGTCCTCCGCCAGGTCGACATAGAAGATGGACTCATAGTTGATGCTGAGCCCCTCGATCACCTCCAGGCGGCGCAGATACTCCTGGTTGATGAGGGCCCGCTCCTCGTCGTATTCCCGGATAAGCTCCGCCAGCCGCTGCTCCCCCTGGAGCTTCTCGGCCATCAGCCGGGCCTGCTCCGCCTGGTGGCGCTCCCGCTTCTCGGTGGCGTCGGTTAAAAACACATAGAAATAGCTGCCCGCCGTCTCGTCCTGCACAAAGTGGCCGTAATCCTCAATCCAGCGAATGGCCCCATCGGCCCGGATGATCCGGTACTCCACATAGTCCAGATCATACTGGCTGGCGGCAATCTGGGCCCGGATACTTTCCTCCACGTCCTTTAGGTCGTCCGGGTGGACCAGCCCCTGGAAGGAGTTGTGGGTCAGCGCCCGGAACTGGGCCATGGTCTCACACTGAAAGATGCGCAGCAGGGCCCGGTTGGCATAGACGATCTTCTCGCTGCCCTCCGCCTGGTAGATCAAAAAACCGCCGGGCATTTCATCCATAAACCGGATCAGCTCCACCGCCGCGTGTAGTTCCGAGTCCTCTGCCAGAGCGGACTCCCAGTCTGTGCGCGCCATTACCTGGTCAAAGCTGATATGGTTCTCCTGGAGGACATGGAGGATATGTCCCACCAGATATTGCTGCTGTTTGCTCATGGAACTCTCCCCTTTGCCCTTCGGGACCCGTTCACTCGATCGTCTTCTCCGGTCTGACCAGAATTTTATCCAGGGTCTCAAAGAGCTTCTTTACATTAATGGGCTTGACGATATGCCCGTTCATTCCGCTGTTCAGGGCCTCCCGCTTATCCTCCTCAAAGGCATTGGCGGTCATGGCCAAAATGGGAACAGATGCCAGCTTCCGGTTCTCCAGGGCGCGGATAGCCTTGGTAGCGGCGTAGCCGTCCATTACCGGCATCTGCACGTCCATCAGCACCAGGTTGTAGTAGCCCGGCTCTGAATTGCTGAGCATCTCCACTGCAATCTGCCCGTTCTCCGCCACCTCGACGGTAAAGCCAGCCCCCTCCAAAATAGCCACTGCAATCTCCTGATTTAGGGTGTTGTCCTCCGCCAACAGGATGTGCCCCGTGTGCTGGACAGAGGGCTCCTGCTTCCCGGCGGTCTCCAGCGTCTCTCCGGTGGTCACAATGGAGTTGAGGCACCTTCGCAGCTCTGACAAGAACAGCGGTTTGGCGCAGAAGGCGGTGACCCCGGCCTCCCGGGCCTCCTCCTCGATATCCGACCAGTCGTAGGCGCTGAGAATGATGATGGGTACATCCTCCCCAGTCTCCTTGCGGATGCGCCGGGCCACCTCGACCCCGTTCATGTCGGGGATCAGCCAGTCGATGAGGTAGACGCTGTAGTTGTCCCCGCGGCTCACCGCCTGGCGGGTACGTAGCACCGCCTCCCGTCCGGAGAGGGTCCACTCCGCCCGCAGCCCCATCTGCTGGAGCATATAGGACACGCTGTCACAGGTGTTGAAATCGTCGTCCACCACCAGGGCACGGCAGTTTTTCAGCCCGGGAATCAACAGGCTCTCCCGGGTCCCGCCGCCCGTCCGGAAGGTGAAGTGGACAGTAAACTCTGAGCCCTCTCCCAGCTTGCTCTTCACCTTAATGGAGCCGTTCATCATGTCCACAATGTTCTTGGTGATGGCCATACCCAGACCGGTGCCCTGGATGCCGCTGATGGTAGAGTTGCGCTCCCGCTCGAAGGGCTCGAAGATATGGGTCAGGAACTCCTCGCTCATGCCGATGCCTGTGTCCTTCACGGTAAAATCGTAGTTGGCAAAGCCCAACGGCGCACCGGGCCGCTCCTCAATGCGGACGCTGACCACACCGCCCGCCCCGGTGTACTTGATGGCGTTGCTCAGCAGATTCAGCAGCACCTGGTTCAGCCGCAGCTTGTCACAGTAGATATCCTCATTAATCACGTCCACTGCGTCGATATACAGCTCCAGCTGTTTTGCCTGCACATCCGCCTGGATAATGCTGCGCAGGCCGTGGAGAATATCGGGCAGGCTGCACAGCGACTCGTCCAAACTCATTTTCCCGCTCTCAATGCGGCTCATATCCAGCACATCGTTAATCAGACTGACCAGGTGGTTGCCCGAGGTGATGATTTTCTTTAAATACTCCTCCACCTGCTCCTTGTTGTCAATATTGGTCATCGCCAGGGTCGTAAAGCCCACAATGGCGTTCATGGGGGTGCGGATATCGTGAGACATATTGGACAGGAAAACGCTCTTGGCCTTGTTGGCCCGATTGGCCTGGAAGAGGGCGTCCTCCAGCAGGGTCTTCTTCTCCAGCTCCTTCCGGGTGTCCTCATCCATATTGCGGAAGCCCAGTACCATGGAGCGGTTCTCCTGCCAATCTCCCGCCCGCACCGCTTTCATCTGGAAATACCGCACCTCCCCCAGGCACAGGGTGCGGTAATTGGTGTAATACAGTCCGATGGTCTCCAGGCTCTCCTGAAAGCTGTCCGCAGCGCAGGCCTGGCGCATCATCTCCTGATCCTCTGAGTATACACAGGTGTCGATATACTCTTTCATGCACCGTTCCAGCTCCAGCTTCCCGGAAAAAATAGCGCTCAGGACATTGCCGGGGCACTCGCCCATCCGCAGCGTCTTGCCCTCGCCGGTGCTCAGGTCGAAGACGCATACCAGGCTGTAATCGGTGCTCAGCGCCTGTACCAGCTCCATCTGGCGGCGCTCCTCCTCCTGACGCTCCCGGGTCTCCTTCTGCTTCTGGGCGGTGCAGTCCAGCAGGAACCGCTGGTAGAACAGTTCGCCCCCCTCCTGCATCAGCTTCACATTCCCCATCACATGGATGACCTGGCCGTCCCGATGCCGCACGCGATACTCGATATTCACGTTGTCCTGCGCCTTTTTCAGGGTCTGGATACACTCGCGCAGCCGCTCCTTGTCCTCCTCCAGCACTGAGCTGGCCACCATGTCAAAGCCGTCGGCAAACAGCTCCTCCTCTGACTCATAGCCCAAGATCTGAAGGGCGGCCCGGTTAATGCTGATGATCCGGCTCCCGTCCAGGCTGTGGCACATTACGCCGCAGTCCATAGTGGTGAACAGGGTCTCCAGGGTGCGGTTTTTATTGATGATCTCCTGCTCGTAGGCCCGCTCCTGGGTCACGTCGATGGCAACCCCCACCGTTCCCATTACACTGCCGTCCAGGTCGTACAGGGGGGATTTGTATGTAGTCAGCAGCCGCGTCCCCTCGCCGGTCTGGACCTGTTCCTCCGAAACGCAGGTACATTCTGTCTCCATCACGACCCGCTCCGACTCGATACAGGCGGGGTCGTCCGCCTCCACATCCCAGATGTAGGCGTGGCCCCGGCCCTGGACCTGCTCCTTGGTCTTGTTCACCGTGGTGCAGAAGCTGTCGTTCACCTTTTCGTGGATGCCGTCCTTGGTCTTGTACCAAACCAGATTGGGTACGCTGTTAATGGTAGTCTCCAGGAATTGACTGGTCTGCCAGTAGTCCCGGCTCAGCTTATAGTTCTGCTGCCAGCGGGAGAATCGAAAACACAGCTCCTCCTGGGTGCAGGGGACAAACCACACATCCCAGAGCTCCGAATAATATTCTGTCAGCTGCGAGGTCTGCCCCTGCTCCGCCAGCACGATCAGTTCGGTTCGCTCCCCCTTGCTCTGGGTCAGCACCTCCAGAACCCGCCTGGCATCCATCTCCCGCAGGTCGGCCAGGATCACATCCGCCTTGGCCGCCAGCGCCGCGTCTGGCTCGCCGCTGTCCATAAACAAATGGGTAAAACGCCCCAGGGGCTCTATGGCACGAATGGGGTCAAAGGCACTCCGCCTGCGCCCCACCAAATAAAACTGAACCAGACAGTGATACATCGCTGCTCCTCCTTTGGACCGTGTTCTTCCCGGAATTCCGGCAGCCGGAATATCCCTTTAATATTATTTTATCAATCTCAGCCTCTGCTGTCAATCTTTATACCAGTTTTTATGGGATATGGGTTTCCCGCCTGGCCCCCTGTAAATATATCCCACCCCGCGGACCGCAGGGTGGGATATTGATTTTCTCTCCGCCTCAGCGGGCGCCCAGCTTAAAGGAGGCGCACTCGGTCCCCTCGCACTTGGTGGGGGAGCAGTCGCAGCAGCCCACCTTGATCGACTCCAGACAGCAGCAGTTCTGCGCGCCGGAGTGATAGGCGCAGGTATCCACAGAGCACCGGATGCTGGTGTTGCAGGTCTTGTTATCCATTGTAAACCCTCCTTATCTCGGATGGGCTTAGTATGGGCGCTCTGTTTCCCTTTATTCATATTTTATTTTTTAAAGTGCTCCGGCTCCACGGGATTCAGGTGTTCCGGCGCAATATCCACCACCTGGGGAATAAAGCGCCTGGCGAACTTTCCCTTGCCCCGGCTCTTCACATAGAAGAATCCGATGAAGGAGAAGACCACCGCCCCCACAAAGTTCACCGCCAGATCCTTCATGGTGTCCAGGATGCCCACATCCAGATAGCCCCCCAGCCCCAGGGAGATCTCCTGGCCGTCGGCGGTGACCACAATGGTATCCACAATGTCCCGGATGACGATCCGCCTGTTGCCCCCGGTGGGGTCCAACATGACGGAGGAGATGGTCTGGATGACCGTATCCTTCTGCATATCCAGATAGAGCAGCTGGTCCATGCCGCACTCGAAAAACTCCCACAGCACACCGATGGTCATGGAGAAGCAAAAGGCTACAATGGACATGAACACCGGCGACAGGGAGAGGGAAAATTTCTCCGTCCGGTTGAGCATATCCACCAGCGCGAAGCCAATGGCAGCGCAGAGAAAGCCGTTGAGGGTGTGCAGGATGGTGTCCCAGTGCTTGAAGGTGGTGTAAAAGGCGCTGATCTCTCCTAAAATTTCCGCCGCAAAAATGAAGAGCATAATAATGATCTCCAGGGTGTTGGGCAGCTCGATCATCAGCGTCCGCTCAAAGACTGTGGGCAGCAGGAAGAGGATCAGGGTCAGCGCGCACAGGAACACGCTCTCAAAATCCCCCCGCAGGAACCGGGCCGCCATTATGGCAATCACCAGAACACGCAGCAGAAAATAGACCGCCGCCACCGTCCGCTTGCGCCGCAGCTTATCCTCAGCTGCCCGGAGGATTGTCCGGATTCCGCTCTTTCTTCTCGCCATTGACGGCGCCCCCTCTCTCCCGAAAGCTGGAATAAACTCAGTATAGTCTTTCCGCCCCGGAAAGTCAAGAAGCCCCTCATTCCGCAGCGCGGGGGTCAGGATAGTACTCAAAGCTGGCGTTGGGGTCGGTGTGCTGAAACAGGAGCTCCTTTCCCCGCCAAAATCGGTAGCAAACTTCTGCGCAAAGGCTCTCATGAATGGTGCGCTCCATGCGGCCCTCCACCGGGGCCCGGAGTGCCTGCCTCTGTTCATGCAGCAGCCGCACCTCCAGGCGGAGCGTTCCCTGACGGATCACCGCGCCGTTGGGGGACCACTCCTCAATGCGGACGCCCCGGTAGGTCGCTAGGCGGTACTCCTGGCCGCCGAAAAAAATGGAGCAGATACAGCTGGTAAAGCGCCCCACAGGCAGGGGCACTTCCGCCACCGCCAGCATCAGACTGCCCCCGCCCCAGACACACTGGGTCCAGAGATACGCGCTGGGAAAGGAGCGTCCCCGGTCCGTCTCGATATAGCCTGTGCCCCCGGTAAAGTCCAGACATTCCCCATTCAGCTCCAATGTCCCCTCCAGGGAGTGGGCCATGCTGACGATCCCATGGGAGCACTGCATTCCAGGGAGAAATCGAAAGGGCCCCATAATGTCAGAGCCAGGAACAGTAAATGGCCCGTAGCGCAGTGCGCCGTGGAGAGAGAGGCCCTCCTGCCGGACGCGGAGGACGATCTCCCGGCTGTCAAAGCTGGATTCCCCAACTTGGATCCGAAAGGGCCGCCGGGAGACTTGCGCCTCCGGGTACTCCAGCCACCAAGCCCGGTCCCTGGAGATAACCTGGAGAGAGGCGGTGCGCCGTCCCCCCGCGTCTATATGGAAGGCCGGAATCAGAGCCAGGGTCTGCCCCTGAGGATTCTGGTGCTTCAAATACCATCCCTCAAAGCAGGGTCCCTTTGTGCTGTGGAAAAAATTCACTGTTATCACCCCAGATTCAGTCTTCCCTGAATTTGGGATTTTATAGAGCAGACAAAAACGCTCCGCCCCGGTGTCCGGAGCGGAGCATTCTTCCAGCGTACCGGGACGCCTATTCCACTGTCACGCTCTTGGCCAGATTTCGGGGCTTGTCAATGTCGCAGCCCCGCATCAAAGCCACGTAGTAGGCAAAGAGCTGGAGGGGGACGACTCCCAGGCAGGGCAGCAGCAGCTCGTGAATTTCGGGGATGGTCATCACGGCGTCGGCAATGCGGGCCATCTCCTCCTGGTGGGTCTGGGTTGTGAGAGCCAGCACGCCGGCCCCCCGGCTCTTTACCTCCAGCACATTGCTCATCACCTTGGGAAACAGTCTGCTGTAGGCGCCCAGCGCCACCACCAGGGTCCCCTCCTCTATGAGGCTGATGGTGCCATGCTTCAGCTCCCCGGAGGCGTAGGCCTCGGAGTGGATGTAGGAAATTTCCTTCAGCTTCAGGGAGCCCTCCAGTCCCAGGGCATAGTCCAGGTTTCTGCCGATGAAGAAGATAGAGTTGTGGTTGAAGTATTTTGAGGCGAAGTACTGGATATCGTCCCGCCGGGCCAGCACCTGTTCCAGCTTGCCGGGCAGCTCCTGAAAGGCGGCCAGGGCGGCGCGGTATTCCTCTTGAGAGACGGTCCCCAGCTCCCGGGCCAGCCACAGCGCCAGCAGGGACAGCAGGGCCAGCTGGGTCGTGTAGGCCTTGGTGGTGGCCACGGCGATCTCCGGCCCCGCCCAGGTGTACAGCACCTGATCCGACTCCCGGGCGATGGAGGAGCCCACCACATTGACGATGGACAGAATGTGTCCCCCCAGCTGGCGGGCCTGGCGCAGGGCGGCCATGGTGTCCAGGGTCTCTCCCGACTGGCTGATGACGATCACCAGGGTATGCTGGTCCACAATGGGGTCCATATACCGGAACTCAGAGCCCAGCGCCACCTCCACCGGCCTGCGGGTCAGCCGCTCCAGGTGGTATTTGCCCACCATGCCCACATGGTAGCTGGAGCCGCAGGCCACGATATAAATGCGGCTCATCCGGCGGAGAAAGTCTTTGCTCAGGGCCATATCCTCAAAGATGATCTCCCCCTTTGAGATGCGGGGGGAGAGACACCGGCGCAGAGCCTCGGGCTGCTCCATGATCTCCTTAAACATGAAGTGCTCATAGCCCCCCTTTTCGGCGGCGTCCACCTCCCAGTCCACCTGGACTACCTTCCGCCGGACGGGCTGCATCAGGGAGTTGCAGCAGGTGATCCCCTCCCGGGTCAGGACGGCCAGGTCCCCGTCCTCCATGTAGGTGACCCGGCGGGTGTGGCGGAGTATGGCGGTGACGTCGCTGGCCAGGAAGCTGCACCCCTCGCCGTGGCCCAGAATCAGGGGGCTGTCCTTGCGTGCGGCGATGATCTGGTCAGGGAAGTCGGCGCACAGAATGCCCAGGGCGTAGGCCCCCTGAATACGGCGCAGGGCCCGGCCCACGGCGGAGAGAATATCCCCCTCATAGAAGTACTCGATGAGCTGGGCCACCACCTCCGTGTCGGTCTCCGAGGTGAAGGGGACTCCCTGGTCCAGAAGGAACGTCTTCAGTGCGGCATAGTTCTCAATGATGCCGTTGTGGACCACGGCAATCCTACCGCTGCGGCTCACCTGGGGGTGGGAGTTGACGTCGCTGGGGGCCCCGTGGGTCGCCCAGCGGGTGTGGCCTACGCCGGCGGTGCTGTTCAAGTCCGCACCGCCGTGGAGCTGGTCCGAGAGCACCTGGAGCCGCCCCTTGGCCTTGCGGACGGCCAGCGTGCCCGCCGCCTGGTCAAATACCGCAACCCCGGCGGAGTCGTACCCCCGGTATTCCAGGCGGGAAAGCCCCTCCAGCAGGATGGGGGCGGCCTGTTCCTGTCCAATGTAACCCACAATTCCACACATATTCAATTTTCCTCCTTGTTCCGCCGTCCGGTCTGCTCTCCGCCCGGAGACAGGGAAGCATATTGTTCTGCGGCGGTAAAAATAGGAGGGCAAACTCGCAGCCATTTGACCTCGTTCCCCGGTCACAGCCTGTTTGTCTCCCGGTTACCCGGGGGCTTTGTGGACTGTGTACGCGCCCGGGGCTGGGCACGGAGGGGCATCCGCCGAAAATTTCGATTCTCCCCTCTCCTCGTCGTCCCGTCTTCCTCCCCCTCCCACGGCGGAGCGGGCGGGAAGCAGGCGCTGGCGCTATTGATGGAGCTGTGTCCATAGCCTCCTTTCTCTCTGCGATGTATGAGATCCTATGCGGTATCCTCTTTGTCCCATACATCTGACTATTATACGGGCTATTTCGACAAATTGCAATTTGCCTTTTGTCAGAAAATCTGATACACTGTAGGGGACAATTTGTAAAAGGGAGGCCCTTTCATATGAGCAAGGAATTTGGAACCCCCTTCGGGACCACCAAAAACGGGGAGGAGGTCCGGGAGCTGAAGCTGGACAACGGCATCGTCTCCTGTACCATCCTCACCTTCGGCGGAATCCTGCGCACCTTGACGGTCCCCGGCCGGGAGGGACCCGTTGACGTGGTGCTGGGCTACGACACCCTGGCGGAGTACGAAAATGGGGAGGGCTATCTGGGGGCGCTGGTGGGCCGCTTTGCCAACCGGATCGCCAAGGGACGCTTTACCCTGAACGGCCAGACCTGTACCCTGGCGGTGAACGACGGCCCCAACCACCTCCACGGCGGCAATGTGGGCTACTCCCACCGGGTATGGACGGTGGAGGAGCTGACCGGCAGCCGGGCCGTTCTCGCCCTGGACAGCCCCGACGGCGAGGAGGGGTATCCCGGCCATCTCCAGGTGCGGGTCACCTACGCCCTCCAGGACGCCGCCCTGTCCATCCACTACCAGGCGGCCGCCGACCGGGACACCCTGTGCAATCTCACCAACCACAGCTACTTCAATCTGGCGGGCCACAGCAGCGGCAGCGCTCTGGACCAGGAGATCACCCTCCACTGCTCCGCCTACACCCCCACCGACAGCACCAGCATCCCCCTGGGGACCCTGGAGCCGGTGGAGGGGACCCCCATGGACCTGCGGACCCCAACCCCCATCGGGGCCTATATCGGGGAGGATTTCCAGCAGCTGATCTGGGGCCGGGGCTACGACCACAACTTCGCAGTGGACGGCCAGGCGGGGACCCTGCGTCCGGCGGCCCGGGCCAGCAGCGCCCGTTCCGGCGTTGTTATGGAGGTGGAGACCACCAATCCCGGCATCCAGCTCTACACCGCCAACTTCATTGAGGAGGGCCGTCCCGGCAAGGGGGGCGCTGTCTACGGGCCCCGCCACGCCTTCTGTCTGGAGACCCAGCACTTCCCCGATTCCCCCAATCAGCCCTCCTTCCCCAGCGCAGTGCTGAAAGCGGGGGAGAAATACGACCAGACCACCATCTTCCGCTTCTCTTTGGAGGGGTGAAACTCCCCCCAGTCCCACACAAAACGCTGCACCATTCTTACCGAAAATCAAGGAGGTTTTCCCATGTCTGACTGTCTATTCTGTAAAATCATCGCCGGAGAGATCCCGTCCCGGAAGGTCTATGAGGACGACGCCTGCCTGGCCTTCTACGACATCGACCCCCAGGCCCCGACCCACTTTCTGGTGATCCCCAAGGTCCACATCCCCTCGGTGGCCGCGGTGGACCAGGAGAACGCCGGGGCGGTGGCCCACATCTTTACCGTCATCGCCAAGCTCTGCCGGGAGCTGGGGCTGGACAGCTACCGGGTCGTGTCCAATATTGGGGAGCAGGCCGGCCAGAGTGTGCCCCACCTCCATTTTCACGTGCTGTCGGGCCGGGATATGACCTGGCCTCCGGGCTGAGCGGGCCATGTTTGTCAAAAATCCGGAGTACTTCCTGACCATTGTCAAGGAACACAGCATCTCCAAGGCGGCGGAGCGGCTCTATCTGTCCCAGCCCTACCTGAGCCAGTACCTGGCCAAGCTGGAGGGGAGTTTGGGCGTGGTGCTGCTGGACCGCTCCCACTCCCCACTGAAGCTGACCCCGGCGGGAGAGCTGTTCCACGCCTATCTGGAGCGGCAGAGCTTTCTGGACCGCCAGCTGGTCAGCGACCTGCGGGATTTGCAAAACAAGAAGCGGCCTCTGCTCCACATTGGGGTGTCGCCCTGGCGGGGGTCCATCCTCCTGCCCGACGTGCTGCCCCTGTTTGAGGAGCAATACCCCGACGTTCAGGTGATCCTCCACGAGGCCCCGGTGCCCGAGCTGGGGCAGCTGGCCGAGGCCAATGTCATCGACTTCTGCGTGATGCAGGTTCCCGGCGACCTGTCCGAGCTGACCTATGAGCCGGTGATGCAGGAGCGCATTTTCCTGGTGGGCCACCGGGACCACCCCCTGTTCCAGGGGCTGACCAGCAGCTGCGCCGACCCCACACCTTTCCCCAGCCTGCGGCTGCTGGAGCATCAGCGGCTGGTGATGCTGCCCCCCGACTGGCGGCTGTCCAAGCAGCTGCACAATCTCTTCTCCGTCCACAGTGTGGAACCCCAGAATATTCTGGTGACCACCAACACCACCACCGCCATCAATCTGGCGGAGGAGAAGCTGGGCTTTGCCTTTTTGCCGGAGAGCGGCGTCTCCCGCACACCCTATCTGGACCAGCTGGCCTGCTTCACCATCGGCGACCCTCCGCTGGCCTGTTCCCTGGCGGTGGTCTATAAAAAGAACGGCTTCCTTTCCCCCGCCGCCCGGGCCTTCATCGACCTGACCCAGGAATTTTACAGCCGATATGACCGGACGGCGGAGTAGCGGAGGAGGCCGCCAAATCAAACAAAAGGATGGGACCAAATATGAGCAGAGAACGGGTACTGTCCCTCCTGCGGGAGCAGCAGGGGGAATATTTGTCCGGCGAGGCCATGAGCCGCACCCTGGGCATCAGCCGGGCGGGGGTCTGGAAGGCCATTGAGGCCCTGCGGCAGGAGGGCTATGTCATCGCCTCCGCGCCCAACCGGGGCTACCTGCTGGAGGAGGCCCCCGACAAGCTGCGGGCAGGGGAGCTGGCCGGGCCGCTGTCTGACTGCCTGGTGGGGTCGCGGCTGCTGTGTCTGGATGTGGTGGATTCCACCAACACCGAATGTAAGCGCCAAGCCATGGCCGGGGCGGCGGAGGGACTTCTGGTAACGGCGGAGGAGCAGACGGGAGGGCGGGGCCGCCGGGGCCGGTCCTTCCAGTCTCCCAAGGGAAAGGGCTTGTACCTGTCCGCCCTCTTCCGTCCCAATCTGGAGCCATCCAAAACGGCAGACTTCACCGCCTGGGTTGCGGTGGCGGTGTGTGACGGCATCGAGGCCTGCTGCGGCGTCCGACCCAAAATCAAGTGGACCAACGACATTATCCTAGGCGGAAAAAAGCTGGTGGGCATCCTCACCGAGCTGGGCCTGGAGAGCGAGAGCAACGCCCTGGACTATCTGGTCACCGGCATTGGGATCAATGTAAACGAGACCCCGGAGGACTTCTCTCCCGAGGTGCGGGAGATTGCCACCTCCCTGTCCCAGGAGCTGGGCCGCCCGGTGCGCCGCACCCAGCTGTGCGCCCACATCGCCCTGGCCCTGGACCGGATGTACGCCGGCTACCCCCGGGACAAGGAGGCGTATCTGGCCAAATACCGGGCGGACTGTATAACCCCCGGCCACCAGGTTCAGCTCATCACCCCCGCCACCCGCCGCCAGGCCTTCGCCCTGGAGATCGACGATGACTTCAACCTGGTGGTGGAGCTGCACAACGGCAGGCGGGAGACCATCTCCAGCGGAGAGGTGTCGGTGCGGGGTATGTACGGATATGTTTAAGAAAGAGAGGCACTATGAGCCCGGCTGGGACCCATAGTGCCTCGTTTTTTCTCTGATGGAAGAGTTGATCTCACTGGACCTTCTGGCTCTCCAAATACTCGTCATAGGTCATCTTTCGGTCGATGAGCTTGCCGTCGGTGGTGAAATCGAAGACCCGGTTGCAGACGGTCTGGATCAGCTGATGGTCGTGGGAGGCCACCAGCACGTTACACTTGACGGCCTCCAGCCCCTTGTTCAGGGCGGCGATGGACTCCAGGTCCAGGTGGTTGGTGGGCTGGTCCAGCATGAGCACGTTGGCGCCGGAGAGCATCATCCGGGACAGCATACACCGCACCTTCTCGCCGCCGGAGAGGACTCTGACCGGCTTGTGGACCTCGTCCCCGGAGAAGAGCATCCGCCCCAGGAAGCCCCGGAGATACTGCTCCTGGGGGTCGGGGGAGAACTGGCGCAGCCACTGGACCAGGTCGTCGTCGTTGTCCTGGAAGTAGGGGGTGTTGTCCTTGGGGAAGTAGGAGAAGGTGGCGGTCTGACCCCACTTGACGCTGCCCTCGTCGGGCTCCAGCTCGCCGGCCAGAATCTTAAACAGGGCGGTGTGGGCGTTCTCGTTGTCCCCCACGAAGGCGATCTTCTCGTTGTGGCCCACAATGAAGGACACCTTGTCCAGCACCTTGACCCCGTCAATGGTCTTGCTGACGTCGGTGACGAAGAGGATATCCTTGCCCACCTCCCGGTCCGGGGAGAAGCCGACCCAGGGATAGCGGCGGGAGGAGGCGGGCATCTCCTCCACGGTGAGCTTGTCCAGCAGCTTGCGCCGGGCGGTGGCCTGCTTGCTCTTGGACTTGTTGGCGGAGAACCGGGAGATGAAGTCCTGCAGCTCCTTAATCTTCTCCTCGTTGCGCTTGTTCTGGCTCTTGATGAGCTGCTGAACCAGCTGGGAGGACTCATACCAGAAGTCGTAGTTGCCCACGTACATCTTTATCTTGCCGTAGTCGATATCCACGATGTGGGTACACACGGTGTTCAGGAAGTGCCGGTCGTGGGAGACCACGATCACGGTGCCCTCGAAGTCCAGGAGGAAGTCCTCCAGCCAGTTCACCGCGTCGATATCCAGGTTGTTGGTGGGCTCGTCCATCATCAGCAGGTCGGGATTGCCGAAGAGGGCCTGGGCCAGCAGCACCTTCACCTTGAGACGGGCGTCCAGAGTTGCCATATCGTTAAAGTGCAGCTCGGTGCCCAGCCCCAGGCCCTGGAGGATGCGGCTGGCGTCGCTCTCCGCCTCCCAGCCCCCCAGCTCGGCGTACTCCTCCTCCAGCTGGCAGGCCAGCAGACCGTCCTCGTCGGTCATCTCCTCCTTGGCATAGAGGGCCTCCTTCTGCTTGCCGATGTCGTACAGCCGCTGATTGCCCATGATAACGGTATCCATCACATTGTAGGCGTCGTAGGCGTTTTGGTCCTGCTTCAGCACCGACATACGGATGTTGGGCAGGATGGACACCTGGCCGGAGGTGGAGTCCAGCTCACCGGATAGAATTTTCAAAAAGGTGGATTTTCCCGCGCCGTTAGCTCCGATAATGCCGTAGCAGTTGCCCCGCAGAAATTGAAGGTCCACATGGGAGAACAGCGGAGTTCCGCTGTAATTCAGGCTCAGGTCGGTGACAGTGATCATTGTCGTTGCTCCTTTTCATTTGGTCGTTGTCAACTGGACCATCATACCACATGGGGCGGAAAAAAGACAGCATTTTTTTGAAAAACACTGCCTTTTTCTTGGATTTTCTTTTGGGGAAAGTGACAGGATTCAGGTGCGGCCGGTGCGGCGTCTGATTTCAATCCCTAAATCCTGGAAAAACAGCTGAACAAGGTGGCGGATGCGTTCCTCACAGGCTCTGTCGTCCAGGCGGCTATTCTCCAGGATGCAGCGGATGGCCTCCAAGGTCTGGACCGCCTGGTTTTCCACCACCTGGGAAATCACAGCGGGGTGGGTCCGCTCCATATGGTCCAAAACCAGCTTGCCCACGGCGGCATGGTAGAGGGCGGTAGAGATATCATGCTCGCTCTGCTGATCCATGGCTGTCACCTCCCTCCAGCATATAGTGGTCCAGTGCGTACTCTAAAAACAGACCGATCAGTTCATTCCGGCTGCGTCCGGTCTCCCTGGATATTTCGTCCATTCGGTTGACCATGGGCTCCCTCAGGCGAACCGAAAAGGTTTTATAACCATCCTCTCCTTTGGGACGTTTTACCGTTACGATCAGCGCGTCAGCTGCCACAAACCCCACCTCAATTCGACTCAATTTTACAGCAAGCAGGGCACCGCGGCTATGCCCAAAAAGATGTTAGAAAATATGTTGTTTTTTATAACATAATTGGACGCAAGGCGGAAAAGTTCCAAAGAATGTTGTTCACCTCTTGCAATTGCCGACAGGACCATGCTATAATATCACTGGTCGCAAGACCCCCCTGTGCATCCTATATCCCTGCACCGGCGGCCGAACCTCCTTCCGGCCGCCACAAAAAGTCTTCGGGCCCCCAGAGCCGTCTGTGCTCCGGGGGCCCGTTTTTGTTACAGTCCAAGGCCGTAAATGCGGTTGGCGTTTTGAAAAAACACCTTTTCCCAGTGCCGCTCCGGTACCAGGCGCTGGATAAAGCGGATGTATTCTTCCAGATTGACAATGGGCCAGTCGGTGCCGTACATCACATCATCCCACTGGCAGATGGCGGCAAGCCAGGTGGTAAGCAGCCCCGCGTAGCCCGCCTGCTCCTGAAAGTACTGGTCCAGGTCAACCCTCCCCTCCAGCAGTCCCGACAGGTCGGCGGCCACGTTGGGGTTCTTCTCTACCACTGCGGCGGCGCTCTCCAAAAAAGGATTGCCAAAGTGGCACATGACAAAGCGGGTGCGGGGGTTGTTTGCCGCCACCTCGTCCAGGGAGAGGGGATGACAATATTTCAGGTGGGCCCGGGCAAAGGCGGTCAGCCCCATATGGACAGCCACCGGCTTGTCATAGCGGGCGGCCAGGTCGTAGATGGGCTGATAGAGGGGGTCGGACAGCCAGAGCTTATTGTATCCGGGGTAGAGCTTGACGCCGCAGCAGCACTCCCGCTTCAGGTTGGCCTCCACCAGGTCAGGCAGGTCGGGGATGACCCGCTCCCCCCGGTCCATCAGAGCGCTGTCCAGGCCGATGCAGTAGTGAAACAGGTCGGTAGGATAGCTGTGATAGGCCGGGTCCAGGCTTCGGTTGCCCATAACCACTCCGTGAACCATGCCCAGCTGGCCGTAGACCTGCCGCAGGTGTTCGGTGGAGTTTTGGTGTCCCACCTCCCGGGCCATGGCGTCGGTATGGGGGGAGGGGGCGAAGAGGTGGAGGTGGGCGTCGATGATGTTCATAGAAAAATCTCCTTTCCGATACCTGCTTGCACTCCTATTATAGCAAATGCGGCGGAGGAAGAAAAGGTGTTTCCAAAGGATTCTTCAATTCGTAAAGTATCTTTGGTAGGGTGGGATGACCCTAGCCTGCCGCTTTGTGGCCCTGCTTCGCAGGGCTCA
>NZ_QWKI01000385.1 GCF_009911645.1 Pseudoflavonifractor sp. 60 | reverse complement strand
GTTATACCCATTTTCATGCCGCAAAAATTATGCTGTCTTTTTTCATTTTGGGGCTTGACACCTATTTGCAGGTTTGCCGCTGCTGGTATAATTTCTATATTGATTTTTGCTTTTACACATGGGTTTCACAAGGAAATTGTTCAAAATAATAAACGCCTTCAAGATAGCGATGAAAAAAGAGAAGGCATTATTTTAACTAAAGAAATTGTGAAGTATAGGTTGTTTTCGATGCAACAACGGAACTTTAGGATAAAAAATTCGGACTTGGAAGCAAAAGCGTATCTTTTAACAGATAAACTACAAGCCATTCTTTTGATCTTTGCAGTCATTTATGCACTTCATTTTGGAGACTATACGAGTGGAGAAGTATTTACAATTATAACTTATATTATTATGCTGAATGAAAGTGTCTGTATGTTCAATGAAGCCATTATTGAAATAGCTGACTTAGAGGATGTTGTGATTCGTTTAAGGGAGGGCCGCAATGAGTTTTAGAGACGATTTTGAAAAAATAATTGAGCCGATTCAATTAAATCAGAATATGCCCAAAGAAGATTTTAGTGCCAAATCCTTCCCATTAATACAGTTCATACGGGACCATGTTCCAAATCAGCTTTATAGCATCGCTTGACAATGGTAAACACACCATTGAATAAGGCGCTGGGGGTAAGAAATCAGATTTTCCACTCAAAAGAAACGCGCTCGGCGGTGGCTTGGACCTGGGAGAGAATGATGTCGGCCACCTGCCGCCGG
>NZ_QWKI01000384.1 GCF_009911645.1 Pseudoflavonifractor sp. 60 | reverse complement strand
GCCGTTTCCATTGAGGGCGAGCAGGCATCCCCCTCGCTCTCCCAGGCGCAGGAGCTCCGCAAGCTGGATAAGGACGGGAAACTGAATGGCGATGTGATTGACGGCATTTTGAGCCGTGAGAAAAAGGAGGTAGACAAAGTGATTATTTCCGCCGCAGAACTGAACAAGTATTTCGGCAAGGACGCCACGCCCCGGGAGATGAAAGACCAGATTATGTCCCTGCTGGATGCGTGGAAAGAGAAGCAGCCCCCGGAGCGAACCGCCCCGGAGAAAAAGACCGACCGGGAAAAGTAAGCCTTGAGACATTTTGTCCCAAGGCTTTTCTCTTTCCCGCGCT
>NZ_QWKI01000383.1 GCF_009911645.1 Pseudoflavonifractor sp. 60 | reverse complement strand
CAGTCAAGGGGCGGAACGCCCGCCGCCTGCGGCGGCTTGCCCTTGACGGCCCGCCCCGGCTGTGCCACCCCTCCCGGTGCGGCGGGGGATATATCCTCCAGAGCCGCCCCCTTTCCCATGAATGGGAAAGGGCGGGGGGATAGGGTTGAACAACAACTATTAAAATATCGGAGTGATTTTGTCAATATGAGTTGACACATTTCGCGCAAGGATTTTAGGATCTAAGCAGCCACCGCAGTGAGGGACAGA
>NZ_QWKI01000382.1 GCF_009911645.1 Pseudoflavonifractor sp. 60 | reverse complement strand
CTCTACGCCGCTCTTGACCAGCTCCCGCCCATCCAGGCCCGGAGAGTGTATGCCCATTATATCTTGGGCAAGAAGAAGTCCGAGATTGCCAGGGCCGAAAATGTGGAGGGGAGTGCCGTTTGCGACAGTATCCGCCGGGGCCTGAAAAATCTCTCTGAACTTTTGAAAAATTTTCATTGAGGGGTATCCGAAATCGCCTAAAAACCGCCTGATAGGTAAGGAGGCTTATACGCTTTTTGAGGACAACTGAATATACAGTATTCCAGGCACAAAACCCGTGTGATGAGCGACGAAAGGCGCGCCGCCAGGACAGCCCGCTTGAGGAGGTGACAAAAGCGGGTCGAGCGATTAACGCAAGCCTTTGACCCGGCCCTGGCAAGCCGGGCGCGACGACAGCGCGGGGGACAATGAAACTTGCTCACGCCCTCCCATGGACTTGCGGGGGAGCTTCGCAATCCTGCGGAGCTATGACAGCCGGAGCCGCCGGCGGCCTGGGATGCTCCCCTGTGCCGGGGTGCGTGGCAAATACGGCGCAAGCATTTATCAATTATAGATCGAAATGGATTGATCCCTGCTGGCCTCTGGACACCGTGACCAGATGTGGAGCAAGGTTGAAAGGCAGCACTTTTTCGGGTGCTGTCTTTCTGCGTTCCCCCACATCCTTGTGATTTGGGGCTGTCTTTGGTATAATATACTTGTAAAGGTTGACAGCTCCATTCCGATACGGAAAGGAGCCGACAATGGAAAATCGCATTGACGCTATCTACGCGAGACAGTCTGTGGACCGCAAAGACAGTATCAGCATTGAAAGTCAAATCGAGTT
>NZ_QWKI01000381.1 GCF_009911645.1 Pseudoflavonifractor sp. 60 | reverse complement strand
ACATCGCTTTGCAGATTGATTTGGATGCCTTGCCCGGGATTGGGGCGCAGGGTGATCTGTACATCGCTGGACTCCAGCGTACCGGCCATAGCCGGTTTTTTCAGTTCCATACCTGCTCCCTCCTCAGTGCTGCTGGGCTTTCATGTACTGGAACAGCCCACCGGCCTCCATGATATCGTGCTCCAGATCGCTCACCGCGTCGCCGTGGACCGTGGCCCCGGTATCCACATCGTGGATGTCGCCAGTATCCAGGTCCACCTCCAGGGTATCACCGTTTTTGATAGAGCCATCAGCAATGGCCTGAGACAGCCCCTTGACAAAGAGAACGGGGTAGCCGTTGTTGATGGCGTTGCGGTAGTAGATACGGGAGCAGGTCTCGGCCAGGACGCAGGGGACCCCGGCAAACTGGAGGCAGTAGACCGCGTGCTCCCGGCTGGAGCCGCAGCCGAAATTCTTGCCGGCCACCACAAAGTCGCCGGGGCGCACCTCCTTGGCAAAGGTCTCCATGCCGGGGTAATACTCGAAGGCGTACTGGGGCATCTGCTTGGGGTCGGTCTCGGCCAGGTATTTGTTGTGATAGATCAGATCTGTGTCCACGTCGTCACCGAACACCCAGGCCCGGCCAGTCTGTTTGCTCATATAGATTCCTCCTGACAAATAAAAAAGTATCTCACATCTGTTATTTTGTTTCCGCCCCACCTTAACGATGGGGCGGAAACAGGGGGAAGAGGACTGGAGGCTGTTACATAAATTCTCGGGGATCTGTAATGCAGCCTCTTATAGCAGTGGCCATAGCGGCCATGGGAGAAAGCAAATAGGTGTGGCTGCCCTTGCCCACCTT
>NZ_QWKI01000380.1 GCF_009911645.1 Pseudoflavonifractor sp. 60 | reverse complement strand
TCATACAGCTTTTTCACAAGCCCGTCAAGCTCTTTATGCCGCTTCTGTGCCTTGCTGATTTTCTGCTTACATTCCTTGACGGTCTTTTCTTGGTTCTGGTCGGACGCTTCCCGGACACGCTCGGCAAACTCTTTTTCATTGTGCCGTACATACCAGCTTACCCGTTGGATAACGGCAAGGATAGCGGCTTCAACCTTTGCCGTGGGGATATGGTGCATGGTGCAGTCATGGATTAAATGGCGGTAGCCGGAACAGATAAAAGCGTCCTCAATCCATTTCCCTTGCACAAGGGTATAGCGGTGTGTGAGTTTTGAGCCGCAGTCGGCGCAGTAGAGAAGCCCGGTCAAGCGGTTGGGGGCGTTCTGCCGCTTAGGTGCGCGGCGCACGGTTTCCCGTATCTTCTGTACGGTCTGCCATGTTTCCACGTCAACAATGGCGGGGATTGCGCCCTCAAAAATATACTGTTCTTCCGGCGCGGTCTTGCGGCTGCTTTTGGTCTTGTAGTTCTCGCATACGGTTTTCCCTAATACCTTGCGTCCTGTGTATTCCGGGCGTTTCAGTATGTAGCCGATAGTGGTCGCTGACCATGCGTAGGGGTCTATGTATTTTGCCGCCCGGACTGGCTCGCCTGTCCGCTTCCAATGCTCGGACGGGATAGGGATTTTCTCGGCGCGGAGTGCCTTTGCTATGCTGGCTACGGTTTCCCCGGCAAGGACGCTCTGGAAGATACGGCGCACAACGGCGGCGGCTTCTTCGTCAATTATCCATTCGCCTTTTTCCTCTTTGGAAGCGCGGTAGCCATAGCAGACACTACCAGAGCAGCGCAAGCCCTTTTCCATTCT
>NZ_QWKI01000379.1 GCF_009911645.1 Pseudoflavonifractor sp. 60 | reverse complement strand
GGCAGGAGAAAATTACCGCCCAGAACGGCGTGCTCTACAGCGCGGAGGACGAGGGCCTGGCCACCTACATGGTGCAGATTGCCGTCCAGTTTATAAAAAAATTTCCTACCACAGACCCGTGGTTTATGTAAGGAGGCAGCATAATGGCATACAAATTCAGCACCCCCGCCGGCCAGACGGTGGACCGGAAGCTCTATCTGGTGTGCGGCAACAGCGGCACCGCCCAGGCCCCCAAGTGGGGCAGGCTGGGCAAGCGGGTTGAGGACAGCTCCGCCGAGCTGGACTGGGGGGAGGAGACCAAGCAGGACATCCTGGGGGACGCCTACACCACCATGAAGACCCCCACCATCTCCCAGACCTTCGAT
>NZ_QWKI01000378.1 GCF_009911645.1 Pseudoflavonifractor sp. 60 | reverse complement strand
CTGGACAGCGGCGACGAGTACCAGCAGCACCTGTGGAACCTGGCGGTGGTGGAGCAGAACGCCGCCGCCCTGTGCAGCCAGGACCTGCTGCGCATCCACCTGTACGCCGTGGACGAGGAGGGGCACTGCTTTGCCGAGCGCTTCCCCAGCTCCATGGTAAAGCCCTCCGGCCTGGGTGGCGAGGGGGGCGGCGCCCTGACCATGCCCATCGACGTCACCTTCGGCGGTACCCGGGAGACCGGCACGGCCGGCATGGCGGCGGACGGGACCATCACCTTTACCCCTGGAACGGCGGCGGAGTAAGGAGGGCGGCAGGATGGAAGCGAAGACCCTTCAATTTGACGACGGCCTGCTGCGGCTGGATA
>NZ_QWKI01000377.1 GCF_009911645.1 Pseudoflavonifractor sp. 60 | reverse complement strand
GGCAGGAGAAAATTACCGCCCAGAACGGCGTGCTCTACAGCGCGGAGGACGAGGGCCTGGCCACCTACATGGTGCAGTTGTCCGTCCAATTTGTGAAAGAATTTCCAACCACAGACCCGTGGTTCAAATAAGGAGGCAAACCAATGGCGTATAAATTCAAAACTCCCGCCGGCCAGACGGTGGACCGAAAGCTCTACCTGGTGTGCGGCAACAGCGGCACCGCCCAGGCCCCCAAGTGGGGCAGACTGGGCAAGCGGGTTGAGGACAGCTCCGCCGAGCTGGACTGGGGTGAGGAGACCAAGCAGGACATCCTGGGGGACGCCTACACCACCATGAAGACCCCCACCATCTCCCAGACCTTCGAC
>NZ_QWKI01000376.1 GCF_009911645.1 Pseudoflavonifractor sp. 60 | reverse complement strand
CTGGACAGCGGCGACGAGTACCAGCAGCACCTGTGGAACCTGGCGGTGGTGGAGCAGAACGCCGCCGCCCTGTGCAGTCAGGACCTGCTGCGCATCCACCTGTACGCCGTGGACGAGGAGGGCCGGTGCTTTGCCGAGCGCTTCCCCAGCTCCATGGTAAAGCCCTCCGGCCTGGGGGGCGAGGGGGGCGGCGCCCTGACCATGCCCATTGACGTCACCTTCGGCGGTACCCGGGAGACCGGCACGGCCAGCATGGCGGCGGACGGGACCATCACCTTTACCCCTGGGACGGCGGCGGAGTAAGGAGGGCGGCAGGATGGAAGCGAAGACCCTTCAATTTGACGACGGCCTGCTGCGGCTGGATA